>JAILEL010000054.1 GCA_024687845.1 Eubacterium sp. | reverse complement strand
GGTAAGGGTGGTTCTGACTTTGATCCTAAGGGTAAGTCAGACAACGAAATCATGAAGTTCTGCCAGAGCTTTATGACAGAGCTTTCAAAATATATCGGAGCTGATGAAGACGTTCCTGCTGGTGATATCGGAACAGGAGCTCGTGAAATCGGTTTCATGTTCGGACAGTATAAGAGAATTAAGGGACTTTATGAAGGAGTTCTTACAGGTAAGGGTCTTACATATGGTGGTTCCCTTGCTCGTACAGAGGCTACAGGTTATGGTCTTCTTTACCTCACAGAGGAAATGGTTAAGTGCCATGGCGATAAGCTTGAGGGTAAGACAGTAGCAATTTCAGGTTCAGGTAACGTTGCTATCTATGCTACAGAGAAGGCTCAACAGCTTGGAGCTAAGGTTGTTACAGTTTCAGATTCAACTGGTTGGATTTATGATGAGGAAGGTATCGATGTAGATCTTCTTAAGGAAGTTAAGGAAGTTAAGAGAGCTCGTCTTACAGAGTATGCTGCAGCTCGTTCATCAGCTAAGTACTTCGAGAAGAAGAATGGCGAGCACGGCGTATGGCAGTACAAGGTAGATATCGCTCTTCCATGTGCTACACAGAATGAGCTTGATATCGAAGATGCTAAGATGCTCGTTGCTAACGGCGTTCAGTATGTAGCAGAGGGTGCTAACATGCCTACAACAATCGAAGCTACAGAGTATTTCCAGGCAAATAACGTACCATTCGTTGGTGGTAAGGCTGCTAACGCAGGTGGTGTTGCTACATCAGCACTTGAGATGAGCCAGAACAGTGAGAGACTTTCATGGAGCTTCGAAGAGGTTGATGCTAAGCTTAAGAACATCATGGTTGGTATCTATCACAACATCGACGACGCTGCTAAGGAGTACGGTATGGAAGGCAACTATGTTGCAGGTGCAAACATCGCCGGCTTCAAGAAGGTAGTTGAAGCAATGATAGCTCAGGGAGTTTGCTAATTAGAAAACTAATAGAAATTAAGATATGAGATTAAGTCCCGTAAGCCCAGTGTTTATGGGACTTTTCTTATGTTTTGAAGTGATTTAAGACGTAGTATATAAAACTACATAATTCGACATAAATAGGGGTTCATTTGAGGTCGTAATATACAAGTAATATACGCGTAATATACGAGTAGTATACATTATCAAATATGCGAAGCATATTTACAGATTTATGTAATAAATCTGTGATGCCACGAAGTGGCATTATAATGTACCGTAGAAAATACCGAAGGTATTTTCGAAGGAATACAATAATTAATTTAAGATTGATAGTAGCAGTGAATAAAAACAAATTGCTTTATTCTGTTTATATTTTATTTACTTCAGCTAGTAGTTCTTCAAGGGTTTTATGTGTATAAGTTCCCTTTGTGACATCATTTTTCATACTATGGCCCATGATAAGTTTTGTGCAAACTTCGTTAGCATTAGCAGAATCCATAAGCGATGCAAATGTATGTCTGCCATCATGTGGGAGATGAGTCATCCCAAGTTTATTCATGCAAGTGTTGAAATTTCCATTCATGTAGGTTCCGTATGTATAATGATTTCCATATTTGTTGTTAATAAGAAATGTCTTATTCTTATCGTATCTGTTTTTGAAAAATGATACTTGGGGCAAATCCCCAAACCCGTTGATGCTGATAGAGTAATCACATAGTAATTCAATTGTTTTGGATTGTCTGACGGCTTTAAGTATGGCATTATTAGGGGGCAACACAAATCTGAATAATTTGAGCTCTGCTTTCAAAATATGGCTATTAAAATACCATGGTTGACATATACAGATTATTATTGTATGTTTTGAATCAGAGATAAAAAAAGGAGGAAATATTTGTATGACCACACCTGAGTTTTGCGCATAGCATTGGCTATAGCGATTTATATTTTAAAAATGATTTCGTAATAGCCGATGCTCCCTAAAAGAAAAGTATTTTAGGAGGCGCAAGAATGGGCTATTTAAGAGCGGAAGAAGTACTTCCGCATGAATTAATAAAAATGATTCAGCAATATACAGATGGAACGAACATTTACATTCCACGCAGAGAAGAGGTGAAAGCTGGCTGGGGTGAGAAAAATCAGACCAGACAGATGCTTCGAGAGAGAAATGATTCTATATATAATGCTTATCTTTCAGGATGTAAGATCAAGGATATTTCCAAGAGGTTTTGTTTGTCGGAGAAAAGCATCTGGCGTATTGTTGGTCAGGAAAAGAAAAAAGCAGTATAAAGCTATTTCATCCCCAAGGAAATATTATCTTGGGGATTTTTTTGTCTCAAGTTTAGATATAATAAAAGATGAGGTTGTGAAAACAGGATTAATAAGATAATGTAATATGGTAGATGGTGATGCTGGAACTGTTACAAGATTTTTAGTAAAGAAAAATAAAACTATGATTGAGATAATATACTATAATTTAAGAGAAAAAGCTGAAGTGAAGGATGAGGCTGCATCTTGGTTCAGCAGTAAGTGGGGTGTGCCTAAGAAAGCTTATCTTGATTGTATGGATTCATATCTCAGTGGTGAAACCGAATACGGATGGTATATTGCCATGACTGATGGTACTATCGTAGGAGGACTGGGAGTTATAGAAAATGATTTTCATGACAGAAAGGATTTAAGTCCTAATGTATGTGCTGTATATACGGAAGAAGAATACCGTGGAAACGGAATCGCTGGAAATCTACTTAATATGGTAGTAGAGGATCTGAAATCTAAAGAAATATTTCCTGTGTATCTTTTGACTGATCATACAGGATTCTATGAAAGATATGGCTGGGAATTTTTTTGCATGGCCCAAGGTGACGATGAGCCTGAAATGACCCGACTCTACATACATAGGTGAAAGGGAAAAACGATATTAATGATAGTGAAGAGCAGCTTTACAGATTTTATGTGATTAAAAGATAGAGGTTATAGAGATGAATTACAGTACGAAAATATCCGAAAGGATGTGGAACCAGTCAGATAAGGGTGAATTGGAAGCTGCCAGGGAGCAGACATTTATAGATGATATAGTTCAGAAGTCGCATATTGAAAAAGAACTTCTTCAGTCACTGGATGGTATCGAGACTGCCTTTGATGGTGGAGCGGGAAGTGGCAGGTTTTCTATACTTCTTGCAAAGCATGGGGTTAAGGTTACTCATTTTGATATATCACAGCCGATGATTGATAAGGCGAGGGAGATAGCTGAACGAGAAGGTGTGATAGATGATATCACATTTGTAAAAGGCGAACTGGAAGATCTTTCAGCATATGCTGATAAGTCCTTTGATCTTGTGATGTCATTTGATGCACCGATTTCCTATACTTATCCCAATCAGGAAAAGGTAATCGGAGAGCTGGTAAGAATATGCAGGAAGCGAATTCTTATCAGTGTTTCCAGTCGTCTGGGTTCACTGCCATATCTTGCCAATCCACTTCAGAAGAATCAGTTTATTCTGGATAAGGATAGTAAAGATGAGTGGGTGCAGTGGTGCATTAGCGCCAGAGAACAGATGATAGAAGGCTTCTCATTTAATAAGGAAAATGTACTGAAGGCATATGACACCGGTTTCCTGGGGGATGTTGAAGAAACAAAAGAAGCCTATGATCGAGGCGAAGCTCCCTGGTGTATAACCTATCATTTTACGCCAAAGGAACTGGAGGATATCCTAAAAGGTTGTGGCGTTAAGAATATAACGCTTGCTGGACCAGGGGCATTTGCAAGGACTATTCCAAATGAAATATTAGTAAAGATAATGAATGACCCGAAACAGAGAGAAGACTTTCTTGAGGTCTGTCATATGTATGACAGTAATCCATATGTGTGTGGAATGGGGAAAGATAATCTCTTTGCAAAGGGAGAAATACAGGATTTGTAATAAGATTTGTAAAAATATCAGAAAGTTTAGAGGGATATTATTATGAGTTTTTTAATTGAAACAGAAAGATTAGTGATAACAGAAATGACAATGGATATGGCTATGGATGTTCATAAGAATTCGCTTGATGAAGATACAAGAAGATTTGTACCTGATGAAGTGTTTGAGACACTGGATGACGCGAAGGAAACTATAGAATTTTTGATGTCTCAGTATGGCTCTATGGATGGTCCATTGGTTTATGCGGTGCTCACAAAAGACGGAAATAAGAATATAGGCTATGTTCAGCTGGTGCCAATTGATGACGGCAAATGGGAGATTGGATACCATATTGCTAAGGTGCATACCGGAAATGGTTATGCCACTGAAGCAGTTAAAGCATTTCTTCCTGTGATAGCAGAAAAAGTAGGTATTACAGAAGTATATGGCATCCGCCTCCTTGAAAATGCTGCATCAGGTCGTGTTCTGGAAAAATGTGGATTTGAAACTTTCTTTACTGGAGAAGGTTCATATCATGATGGATTATATGAAATCAGCAAGGGCATCTGGAAGCAGAACTAAGGGAAAATGCTATGAATTATAGGGTGGTTAATGAAAACGATATACCTGCTCTGGCAGAAGCTATGTCAAGCTCATATTCAGAGGAGCCATGGAATGAGAAGTGGGAAATTGATAGAGCCAAGAGGCGAATCAAGTCTATTCTTGTTGGATTTGAGTCTCTTGGTGTGGCTGCATTTGATGGTGACAGATTAATCGGAGCAGCACTTGGCTTTGTGGATCCTTATGTGGATGAAGATTTCTTTTTTGTGTCTGAATTATATGTCATTCCGGAGTGGAAGAAGCATGGTGTAGGGAAGCTGCTTCTTGCAGAGCTTGAAATCCATCTGAAAGAGAAAGGCATCAGTGTAGTGGAGCTAATCTCCATCAAAGAAAACTGGGAGTTCTATGCCAAATGCGGGATTGTTAACGATGATGGTATAACAGTTCTTGGAAAGCAGATATAATTATACAAGGGCTCACATTCATTTTATTTTGTATAAAGCAAAAAGCGCAAATAAAAAAGTTGTTGATTTTTTGCGAAGAAAGCACTACACTATAAATAACTGGAGAGCTCCTGCCATTAAGTGGAGGGTTTAACAATCGGTGTTCCACTACCATAAAGGTGGATTATGTATGGGTGTTCCGCCACCATTAAGGGCGAATTATGATGAATGAGTAAGGAGTTATCTCCTTACTCATTATTTTTAAAGGGAGATATTTATGAATCTATTTTTCTATGATGTAGATGTAGAATATGTAAAATATTTAAAGGAGGCTGAAGTTTCATCTAGAGGTTTTACTCGAGTGCCAGATATAGAATATCAGAATGAAAGAAAGATGGTATGTGGAGTGGTCTTGGAAATTAATGGGTTTAAGTATTATGTTCCGATTTCTTCGTACAAAAAGAAGCAGGATAATAACCTTTTAATAATACTTGAAGATGATGCGTTTAATAAGGTGAAGGGATCTCTTAGATTTAATTTTATGTTTCCTGTTGATGATGAATACATATCAAGAAGGGAATTTTCAAAAGAAACACAAAGTCGTGCAGAATTCTTACGTCGACAATGGGTATTTTGTAATTCTATAGAAAAAGAAATAAGAACAATGGCTTTGGTAACATATAATTCAGTTATTGATGGGAAAGATAAAGGACTATTACATGCTTCCTGTGATTTCAAGCTATTAGAGAGTGCAGCCCAAAATTATAAAAGGTAAATTGATATTGAATGATTATCTATTACAATAATCTGAATTCATAATACACACGTAATATACACCACCTCCCGGAACCCCAGTATCTATGCCGAACACTGATTTGAAGCAATGATAGCTCAAGGTGTATGTTAATACACCTTGGGTCCGAAGCGAAGTGAGGATGCGTTCTGCAAAGCAGAACCAAGACTTGCGAAGCAAGGCTTGCATATCAGCGTAGCTGATATGGCACGATAGCTCAAGGTGTATGTTAATACACCTTGGGTCCGAAGCGAAGTGAGGATGCGTTCTGCAAAGCAGAACCAAGACTTGCGAAGCAAGGCTTGCATATCAGCGTAGCTGATATGGCACGATAGCTCA
>JAILEL010000318.1 GCA_024687845.1 Eubacterium sp. | reverse complement strand
GCTTTTCCATGTAATAGCTGTGCACTCCTTACCGATCTGTTTATATCGGAAGCAATATCCTCCCATGACATCATTTCAAAATACTTTTCCTGAAGTATCAGTTTGTATTCTGGTTCCGGGATTTTTTCTATCACAACCATCATCTCCATACGTAGCTTTTTCACTTCTTTAGTCTGACGCCTGATCTCGTCTGTAAGATCACATATATCCACGACCTTATTCTCTATCTTTGATTTATCATGATTTTGATTATGTGGCATATCACTGATAACCTGGGTTATGTTTGTTGCCTGATCCCATAGATTATTAACCTGTCTTACAAGTGAATTGATTCTTTTATCAAGAAAACATGCCTGCTGCATATACTCTTTTGCTTTCATAGAACCGTCTCCTTTCTGAGATTAGCCTTTACTGCCGCTATCAGATTCTCCTGTGTAGTACATTTTCTATTAAGTGCATCTACCACATCCATATCCACGGTATTCTCACATAGAATATGATGGATTGTTACTGTACTGGATGTAGCTCCCTGTCGCCAAAGTCTTGCTACTGTCTGAGAATAATAGTCAAATGACCATGGAAGTGTTATCCATATTTCTATATGACCGCCATTCTGAAGATTCAGACCATGTCCAGCAGACATAGGACTTATCAGACCAATCTGTATCTTTCCATCATTCCAGTCATCGATATCTTTATCCGTCTTAATATCTCTGGGTTCATATCCCAGTTCCTTCAGATACACTTTAATTCTTTCATGGTCAAAACGGAAATGATATATAACGAGTACATTCTGTCCGTTTGCCTGTTCTATCAGATCTGAAAGCATTTCAAGTTTTCTGTTATGTATTTGTACAACTCCGCCATCTTCAGTATATAGACACCCTGAAGCCATCTGCATAAGTTTATTTGAAAGAACAGCTGCATTCTGTGATGTAACGAGCTCTCCGTCTAGTTCCACCACAAGATCATTTTTCATATCTTCATAAACCGCTCTTTCATCAGAATCCATCTCTACTGTATGATCAACGTATATACATTCTGGCATATCAAGATAATCAACACTCTTCATACTTATTGCAACATCAGATATCTTTTCATATATCTTTTCTTCCGCATCAGGTAGAGGGACATAATTGTATACCACTCCAGTGTATGGATTGTAATCGCCTATTCTGAAATAAGCACTCCTGAATTTACCAATGAACCTTCCAAAGCGCTTAAAGTTATCTATGATTCCTACTTCAGCAAAAAGGTCTTCCAAGCCCTGTGGTGTTGGTGTACCAGTAAGTCCGATCATTCTTTTAATATATGGTCTGACTTTACGCATCGCTTTAAACCTCTGACTCTTGAAATTCTTAAAGGATGATAATTCATCAAGGACCACCATATCAAATGGCCATTTTGACTTATTATCTTCGTAGTACTTCACAAGCCACGCCACATTCTCTCTGTTAATAACATAAATATCCGCATCACTTTTCAGTGCTTCTTTTCTCTCTGCAGCTGTACCAGTCACTCTTGAAAGTCTCAATCCCTTTATATGTTCCCAGCTCTTAGCCTCATCAATCCATACCTTACATACTCTTAATGGAGCTACCACAAGACACTTATCTACCTCAAACCGATCATACATCAGTATCCATATAGCTGTAAGAGTTATAATTGTTTTTCCAAGTCCCATTTGAAGGATCAGAAGAGCCTCTGGATGATCTATAAGAAACTTCACACAGAACTCCTGATATTTATGTAAGTTCTCCCTTTTCAGCATTTATCTTTTCCTCCACTTCTTTTTTTAGCTCTTTAACAAGAAACTCTCCATCAACTGATGTAAGTGCCTTGTAATAATCACTCATAAAAAATCTTACAAGTTTAGCAATCTCATTTGCTGCATCTCTGCTCTTCGGATTTCTAAGATATCTTTTATATTCCTGCCTGAAATCCTGAGCAGCAGTCAGCACAATTCTATTTGCAAGCTTTTCCCAATTATCTATAATTAGATCCATTATCCTACCTCACTTAATGACTCTTTATTTCTTCAATAATCATAGGGATATTTTTTATATCATTAAGAATAAAAACCTTAAATCCCATCTTTCTCAGTTGATTAATTCTGACAAGCTGGATTTTCCTCACTCTGCCCTCACTCGCCTTCACTTCAATGAAGCCAATGTGTCCTATATCACCACCGAATAAGACTATTCTGTCAGGAGCTCCATTCCATCCAGGAGATACCCACTTAAGACACAGTCCACCTGCTTTCTTCACTGACTTTATGAGTGCCTGTTCTATCTGTTTTTCAGTCATAGTTTCCTCCAAGGGTGAACCCGGGTGAACCTTTTTTATATACCTTTATATATATAAGAAAAAAAATTTTTTTTAATATATGCGTAAGTAGTGTAAAAAGGTTCACCAGGGTTCACCCTTTCACTTAATCCACATCATCCAGCAGGTCATCACGGACTCTCAGACCGAAGAAATTCCAGCCGTTTTTCATACGTTTACGGTCAAATCCAGCCGCTACAAGCGCCTTACAGAGTTCTGCCTGAGAACGTGTATACTCACCTACCCTCTCACAGTAAGACTTGTAATCATCGTAGAGATCTGACGCCTTCACTCTGACATTTACATCCTTAATACAACATTCAGTGATGTATATATTCAGCCAGTCATTGTCACGTCGGTATTCATCGATAGCATCCTGGACACACTGCGGTCTTGTCAGATGAAACTTTTTGTCAATGACGCGTTCTGCACCTTCAATGATCCATGACAGCACAGCAGGTCCTGCTTCATTGATCAGATAATCCGCGTAATTTTTGGTGTCACCGGAATTCTCGAACTTAGCCGTGAAGGGTATCACAATAAGTCTTCTCCACGTTCCTGCATCAGATGCACCGACCTTCGGTAAATGGTTTGTATAAAGTACGCATGTATGTGAAGGGATAAACTTTGCAGGATCCTTGAACTTCTTTTCACCCTGGATTTCATCGGTAGAAGTGATCTGCTTCAGTATTGAAGTTGAAAGTCTCTGTCCCTCATCAAGCTCAGCTGCTATGACAAGTCTCCTGCTCTTCAATTCCGTTATTTCCCATTTAGTGTTTCTCTTGCATCCCACAGTAAGTGTATCTGCTGAAAGGGAACCACCGTAGGAGCCAAGTACTCTTAAGATTGTGTTGAAAAATGTAGACTTACCGTTTCGTCCGTCTCCGAACGCGATGATAAGTGCTTCTACAAATACCTTTCCGATAGCCGCAAGTCCAATGACTTCCTGCACGTATCCGATCAGTTCTGAATCACCGCAAAAAGTCTTATCCAGAGTTTCAAGCCACAGGTCCATGCCCTTGTCACCTGGTTCTACCAGCGTAACCTTCGTTATCAGATGCTTCTCATCATGAGCCATCTTTCCCATCAGCCCCATTCTCAGGTCATATGTAGATTCCGGCGTATTAAGAAGAAATGGGTCTTTGTCCAAATCTTTGGAATCCACATAGACCATAGGCTTTGCTGCTTCCATTGCAGATTTCACATATCTCATATCTCTGCGTTTCATAACGAATGCATAGTAAGTACATGCATCCAGCCATTCATTGAAGAGTTTCACCTGGACAGAACTTGCATCCTTAGGTGGTTTCTTTCCCTTCAGAGCATCAGATGTAAAACCGGCATTAAGACATCTCTGCTTTGCCTTGAACTTCACCATTTCCGCATCTGCAAGCTGCATATCCAGAAACTGCTCAGTCGCACCCACAGCAGCTGAAATGGATTCTTCCCAGTAAACGCCATTATAATGAAGGTAATCTGTGGAACCGTTGTACTTAAGTTCATCGCCATATTCTGCTGATAAGACCTTCGCCTGTCCGATATCTGAGTAGTCAGTTGGTTTAAGCGAGCCTGGATCCGTTACCTGTGCTCCGTTATATACATCTGGTGGAATATATCCTGGAGTCTGAGAAATTACCTTTCCAAATTTACATGCACTCTCCCAGATTTTACCCAGTTCAACATCAGAAAGTGGCGGATCACATTTTTCATTTTCACTCATAAAGATCTGTCTTGCGCCATCTCCTGTACCGAACCTCTTGACTACCTTGGCAGCAAATTTACTCATGGTAGCATTTCTCTGTCCTTGCGGTATGGTGTAGCGTGTATTAGTCATTGCATCAATAGATCTGATATAGTCATTAATTTCCATCTTCCCTTCGTGCCAAATGATATCTTCGGTCTTTACGGTACTTCCATAAAGAAAACGCGCTCCATCAAGACAGTTAGCATCAAAAAACGGAAATGACGCATGAATAGCTCTTTTAAGTTCTTCTACTTCAGTAAGCTCTGTCATCTTCTTATGAGGAAAGAAAACATGAAATCTCGGTCGAGCAGACTTACCGTCTTTTACCTTGTTATGATTACGGCTGAATACAATGATGAAATCCACATCAGAAAATTCTTCAGTAAATCTCTCTGGTGTTATCCACATCTCTGGTTCATCAGAGTGATCGTTATCAATATCAAGTGCCTCTACATCAGAGCTGAGGAAATTAGCCTTGCTTCTTTTAAATCCTTTAAACTCTCCACAGGTATGGTCATATGCGACCACACCTGCAAGATCATCAGCATTCTTAACTGTTACTGCCTGTGGATAAGACGTATTCTTTGCTTGTCCACAACAGTTCGCATGATATAAGGTAAACTCCATCATTCTTCTGCCTCCCCTGTCGTGATCTTAATAAGTTTTGATGCTACAGAAGCAAATGCATATATAAGTGCTACCAGAGAATCATCACCTGATGCTTCAATCTCAAATCCTGCTTCACTTCCATCTTTACCTATGATTGGTGTTACTCTCATATCTGTCTTACCTGCATTTTTGATTGAGATGTATGTACGTCCATCCTCTTTATGTTCACAACCACAGAGTCCTGTGGTTCCAGCATGCATTTCCACAGCCGCCATCTTAAACTCAACAATATCTTTCACTGCAGTAACAGGAACACCGTTAATGCATATAACCTTCTTATCCATTCCATTACAGGCATTCTTAATTGCTGTCTCTGCAGTTGGATCTGGATAACCTTCAACATTTCTACCATCTAAACTCATATCCTTTTCACCTCGATTCTGATTAATAATGAACAGAACCACTTCCTGCTCTATAAGTCTTGGGATATTTTTTTGCTGAACCGAGTTTCTTCCTTATATATGTAAAAATTCACCTTTACATTTATCTGCCAATCTCCTGAAACACAAAACAGCCTTCACATCTTAAGAATGTTATTAGGCATCCTATTCATAACACTGGATAAAAAATATCCCATGACTATTGAGGCAGTAAAACAACCTCTTCAGAACATCGGATAAAAAAATATCCCATGACTATTGAAGGCGATAATTCATCCCTCTTTAGAATGCAGGATAAAAAAATATCCCATGACTATTGAAGACAAAGAAAGCAAACGGAGGACAAAACATGAAAAACCAGTCAGGACAACAGATGATAAATCTTAAAATCTTCTGGTCGAATGTAAAACCAAGAGACCAAAACTGAGAATGTAACACACAGTCCATCAATTTAATAAGAGAGGTAAATCATAATGAAAAAGAAAGATAATGAATTACTTGCTAATGCATTCAGAAAGCTTGGTGAAGCAATTTCTGAGATAGCTGATGCACTTGAAAGTACAGATGAAAAGAAAAAAGATACTCCTGAGCCTGATTCAACACCAATAAAGGATGAAACAGAAAAACCAGATGTAAATATCAGTTTTGAAGAGATCAGAACTGTACTCGCAGGAAAAGCTGGAAAAGGCTTCAGATCAGAAGTAAAAGAAATTCTTATAAAGCATAAGGCTTCATGTCTGTCTGATCTTGAATCACGTCCTGAAGAATTTACAGAAATATTTAAGGAAGCAGAGGCGATAGGCAATGAGTAAACATTCACCTTGTTCTCCTTCATCAAGCTTCCGTTGGATCAAATGCACGAAATCTGCACGAATCAATGCAGAAGCTGATGACAGAGAAAGTACTTTTGCTCAGCAGGGTACGGACGCCCATGCCCTATGCGAATATCTATTAAAAAAGTCTCTTAGGATAAATACAAGAGACCCAACTGAGAATCTGACCTATTATGATCAGGATATGCAGGAATACGCTGAAGGATACCGTGACTTCGTATTAGAAACCATTGAAGAGATAAGAAAATGTTGCTCTAACCCCTATATAGGAATCGAACAACATCTTGATTTCTCAGACTGGGTACCTGAAGGCTATGGAACTGGCGACTGTATCATCGTTGCAGATGAAATCGCACACATCATAGACTTCAAATACGGTATTGGTATTCTTGTTAACGCTAAAGAAAACACACAGCTTATGTGTTACGCACTAGGAATACTTGAAAACTTTAGTAACCTCTATAACATCAAGAGTATAAAGCTCAGCATATATCAGCCACGCCGTGAAAATATAGATACCTGGGAGATTTCAACAGAGTATCTTCTGAAATGGGCTGATGAGGTACTGAAGCCAGCAGCTGAACTAGCATATGCTGGTGAAGGTGAATTTATAGCTGGTGAACACTGCATATTCTGTAAGATTAAGGACACCTGCAGGGAAAGAGCCGATTACTATATGGAACTGATGAAGTATGAACTCGAAAATCCTGAGGAACTCACAGATGACGAGATTGCTCTGATTCTTCCAAAAGTTGATGGTCTTATAGGATGGGCAACAGATCTTAAGGAATATGCTCTTCAGCAGGCATTAAATGGCATTAAATATAAAGGCTTCAAGGTAGTCGAAGGTCGTGCGACAAGAAAATATACCGATGAAGCTGTTGTAGCAGACATCGTTGAAAAAGCCGGATATGACCCTTATGAAAGAAAGGTTCTCGGTATTACAGCAATGTCAAAAGAACTAGGTAAAAAGATATTTGAAGAATTACTCAGTGGACTAATCTATAAACCCAGAGGAAAACCGGTTCTTGTATCAGAAGATGACAAGCGACCAGAGTACAGCAATGTTACTATTGATGATTTTAATGACAAATAGGAGGATAAAACAATGTTAAGACCAACAGAAGTTGTTACAGGTAAGAATACACGTTTTAGTTATTTAAACGCAAATGAGCCGAAGCCTACACAGGACGGCACCAGATTAAAGTACAGTACATCTCTTATCATTCCAAAGAGTGATGTTATTACCAAGGAAAAGATTGAGGCTGCAATCAGAGCTGCATATGAAGAAGGTCAGAATAAACTTAAGGGCAACAGTAAGACTGTTCCACCTCTTGAATCTATAAAAACACCTCTTCGTGATGGAGACGCTGAACGTCCGGATGATCCCGTGTATGCTAACAGTTGGTTCATGAATGCAAACAGTGACAAAAAGCCAAAGGCATGGGATGCCAGTGGTAATGAAATCATAGATTCATCTGAACTTTACAGTGGTATTTATGGAAAGGCAGTTGTAAATTTCTATGCCTACAGTGTCAGTGGCTCCAAGGGAATAGCTTGTGGATTCGAAGGTCTTCAGAAGCTTCGTGATGGTGAACATCTTGGAGGACCGAATATCACAGCCGATATCTTCTCTGAAGGTAACGATGAAGATGATGATGACAGTTTTCTGCAGTAAACATTAACTAACACCAAGAGGGGCGGCATGTATATATGTCGCTCTTCTCTCGTTTTATTTGAAAGGACAAAGATATGACAGATATAAAAACTATAGAGCTTGATATCGAGACATATAGTGACAGGGATATTAAAAATGGTGTCTATCGTTACGTTGAGTCACCTGATTTCGATATTCTTCTCATGACTGTCTTCATTAACGGAGAACCCTACGCCGTATATGATATAGCATCAGGTGACGTGGTTCCTGATGAAATCATACAGGCTATTGTATCAGATGATGTAATTAAATGGGCTCATAACGCTTCCTTTGAGCGAATCTGTTTGTCTATCTGGATAAATAAAAACTATCCACAGTATTTTCATTCATATGGAGATTCTGAAGATACAGTCGGCAAATATCTCAATCCTGTATCATGGAGATGTTCTATGATACTTGCAGCTTATAATGGTCTCCCACTTTCACTCGAATCCGTAGGACAGGTTCTTGGACTTGAGCAGCAGAAACTTAAATCTGGTAAAGAAGGAATCCGTCTTTTCTGTAAACCTGTGAAGCCCACAAAAGCAAATGGAATGAGAACAAGGAATTTCCCTTCTGATTATCCTGAAAAATGGGAAGATTTTAAGAAGTATAACTATTTCGATGTGGTTGTTGAGATGTCAGCTATTAAAAGACTTGAGAAATACCCTGTACCGGATTTTGTCTGGGAAGAATACCACATGAGTGAAAAGATAAACGACAGAGGTATCCTTATAGATTCAGTCGTTGTAGCAAATGCTATTAAACTGGATAATATTTCACATAATAAACTGGCTCAGGAAATGATAGATAAGACTGGTCTTGAAAACCCCAACAGTCCTGTTCAGCTGAAGAAGTGGCTTAAAGCCAAAGGATTTGATGTTGAAAGTCTTGGAAAGAA
>JAILEL010000317.1 GCA_024687845.1 Eubacterium sp. | reverse complement strand
TATATTTTCATCTATATATTTTTTAAATGATTCCAAAAGCTTTGACTTTCCGCATCGTCTTACACCGGTAATGACTTTTATATCCGGAGTTCCTATTACATTGATTATTTTCTCCATATAGGAATTTCTTGGGATTAGCCTCATAATATCCATTTCTCTCCTTCTGTTTGATGAGATTATTCTATCATTTCTATTAGCCATTTTCAATATTTTTTCATTTTTGGCTAATAGGTGTGTTGGCATTAAAAAACAGCACCGGACATTTGACTATCCGATACTGTGTAACCTATCTGCTAACCCGGGTCTCAATATAGCTTGTTACAAAATGAAATAATGTTAGAGCTATTATAATAGCTGCTTCAGTTAATTTTTCTATCATTGCTACTCCATACCCGTATATCGATTTTTGAATTCACTGCACTTCTAATTCCGATATAACCTACTATTCCGACAAAATGGAATCTGTTTAATTCTTTCTGATCCAGTTGCATACCGCAAGACTGGTTGAAATCTGATATTTACAAGGCTTTTCTGGTCGGTTCATTTGTTTAGCAGCCACTATTTAATAAACCTAAGAAGAAAATCGGTCACACCTATAATCGTAAATCCCTTTTCATCACGACTTTCCTTAATTGGCCTGTTCACTACGATTATTTTTTGTATCTGGTCATTCAATAAAATATATGGCCTTATTTCTCTTTTTCTGGTGTTTTCATCTGACATATCTGCAGTGACTTGAATATAATAAGCCCTGATACCTTTTTGTGCGTAAAAATCAACCTCATTGGTTTTTCTGACTGACTTCCCGTTTTTGTCTTTTTCGACAGAATCGAAAGATCCGACATTCACAGAATAACCATTATAACAAAGCTCATTAAATACAATATTTTCTATCATTTGTCCTTCATCAGGAAATGCAAAATTCAATCTGGAGTTCCGAAGTCCTGTATCCGTAAAATAATACTTCCTAAGAGCACCTATCTCTTTTCTTCCCTTAATATCATATCTTCTTGCTTCCCTCAAAAGAAAGGCATCGATGAAATATCCAACATAGTTTTCAACGGTTTGCTTATCTATTTTAGATTTACGAACACTTCGAAAGGTATTGGATATTCGCTCTGAATTGAGAAGTTCTCCGGTACTTACGCTTATTATGTTACATAGTTCATCAAGTTCTTCTCCTCTGCGCAAATGGTTTCTCTCAACAATATCACGAAAATATGTTGTTTCAAACAAACCCTTTAAATACTCTTTTTTTTCCTCGTCATCTTTCAGGACCGCAAGTGGCATTCCGCCATATTGCATATATGTATATAATGCTTCTGTTTCATAGCCACCGGTATAGTTATAAAACTCATCAAACGAAAGAGGTGCAAGATGTATATTTGTGGCTTTATCCCTGAATTCCGTTATGATATCTGAAGAAAGCATTTTGGAATTAGAGCCTGTAACATATAAATCAATATTCTTTTCACGAGACAACCCTAATACAACATCAACAAAAGAAATAATATCTGAATCATTAGCCGAGGCTGGAATATGTTTCCCATCTGTTATATTTGGATTAATAATTGAATATACCTTTTGTATTTCATCCAGAAAAACATAATATATCTCTTTTTCGGTACAAATACTACGAACATACTCCCCCAAACTAATCGGATCCCTGTAAGGTGCATTTTTATCTTCATCAAGATCAATAGTAATAATGTGATTTTCGGGAATATTTTCTGATAACAAATATTCCCTATATATTTCCTTAAGCAAAAACGATTTCCCACACCGCCTGATACCGGTAATTACCTTAGGGAAACCGTTGTTTTTTGCTTTAACCAATTGTCTCAAATATTTCTCTCTTTCAATCATGTTATTCTCCGTTTTTGTAGTTTTCTACATATTTTTCGATTAGATTATAGCATTGACCGAAATCACAGTCAACAAAAACGTAGAATTCTACATACTCCGGGCATACACGTTCCACTTCTGTCCAAAAGTTCTGTGAAT
>JAILEL010000401.1 GCA_024687845.1 Eubacterium sp. | reverse complement strand
ACTGTGCTGCTCATATAGAGGAATTAACAGCCTGTATCATGGATGGACAGACTGACAGTCTTAAAAAGTATCTGCAGGATGCCATAGCCGATGGAGAAGCCGAAGATAAAATCATCGTCCGTGCCAAGGAAATCTTAAAAGAACTTGATGAATATAAGCCTCTTGCAAAGGTTGAGGAGATCGAAGAACAGAACTATAACATGATTGATAACCGTATCAATAATACAGAATCCAAAGAAGATAAGCAGCCTGGAAAGATTGCTGAAAAGGAAGAAACTCGTGCAGATGAAAAAAAGCAGATAAGTACGGGTAAGGCTTTTCCAGGAGCAAGGTATTCCAACTTTAAGATTAAGAAAAACGTGGAAAATGCTAAATATCTTCTTATAGCCGATATAAAGATGCCGGGTGAGGACCTTATAAAGAATCAGGCTATAGGCGAGTTCAAAGATAAGGAGACTGTTATAGCATTCTGTAAGCAGAATAATATCGCCTATGATGACATAACAAACTATCTCCAAAATATGATTGAACATAAGAAGAAGCAGGTAAAGGAAAAGTCGGACAAGGAACCTGACAAAGGGAGTCCTGAACTAGGGAAGAAAGGAAAAGGTGCAGGAATAGATGATGAGTGATATAAGAGTTGAGAGACCATTTAATAAGATTACAGTGAGTTATAAATCAAGAAAAAAACGAGGGAAGAGACTGAAGGATAATCCCTGGGACTACACACTAATAAAACTCGCTAATATAACATTCTTGTTCTGTATCATTTTCGAGGTGGTGGGAATAATGACAATACTCTTCTTCGGAACAGTGGGAGCACAGATGTCTATCTACTTTATGACATTTCTGTTCTCACTTTTTTTATGGAGAAAGCATAGAGATGAGATAGATATTCCTATAAGCTTTAAGAAATTAGAACCTGGAAAAATGCTGCATATATCGCTGATAACTGTTTGCGGAGTACCTATAGCACTTCTGCTAAATGCCTTGGCGGGAGTATTATCAAATGCTGGAGCTGATTCCGCAGAGGATGTAAATACATATCCCATCCTGATGGCAATAGTGGTATATGCAGTCGTACCTGCAGTGGTAGAGGAATTCGTATTCCGAGGGGTGATACTTGGAGCATACAGTAAAGTCGATGTGAAGGCAGGGATACTCATAAGTAGTCTATTCTTTGCTTTGCTACATTTTTCTTTTGGTTCCGTGTTATATGGTTTCTTCTTTGGACTATTATTTGCCATAGTTAGACTTGCAACTGATAATCTGACATATACGATAGTGATGCATTGCTTATTTAATACAGTAAATGTAATTGTTTCTTATATGAGATTTGGAGAGATTACGATAGTTCCAGTATTTGGAATCCTTGTGATAGCAATAGTAGGTTTTGTATTGCTGTTAATTATCTTCTTTAGAAAGAATATCAATAATACAAGTAGAAACTATCCAGTAGGCAGATATAAGTTCTGGAAACTCATTACAAAGGAAGGATATATAACAATGGCAATCTGTATGACAGTGATGTGTATGCTTCTGACAATGTAAATAAAGAAATATTCCATTTACGACATCATTAAGTTTATTCGCAACAGATTCATCATATTTGGTTCACTGATAGTGTATTATCCAATCATAAGATAAAACAAAGCGAGTTGATCGCAGATAATAAAAGAAAGTTGAGGATAATAAAATGGAGAATACAGAGAAAGTTAACAAGATGGAAGATAAGAAGGTTATAACAGGGAAACAGACAGTCAGAGCATTGGTGCTTAGTACCATCGGACTTATTGCTTCAATAGTGCTTAGTATTGCGGTTCTTACAATTAGTGTAAAGGTATTTGGAATAGATAACTTAAATCCTGTTATTATAGGAGAGCGTATAGGACTTCTGGTCTGGATAGTTGGGATAGTTGCAGTGATTGTTAAAACTGTAAAAGGAAATAAAACAAAGTAAAATAAGAATAATATTGAAATATTTATGCTGAATTTGCGTGTTGTAACAATGCCAAGTGTGATGGTGTTGTTGCAATACGCTTTTTTTATTTATTTGATGGAATATACCTATGGTGGCCAGTTGTATAAAGTATACTGAAATATATTAATTGAGAACTCTG
The DNA here is from genome assembly GCA_024687845.1 of Eubacterium sp. The sequence goes on along the minus strand of JAILEL010000401.1, from coordinate 2,537 downwards.
CACTGCATACTTTTAATAGCTACAGTGCAGAGTTTGATGGCCTTGCCGATTCATTTACAGATACTAGTATATGCCTTCTTTTATTTTATAGGCATCATGCTTCTTGATTTTATTTATGGCTGATTTTAATGAAGAAGCATTACACTGGTCATGGTATTTTTTGACTTTTTTGCGGTATTTATGCTTGATATGACAAGCTTCAGAATTGGTAGATTTCTGAACAATCCAACAATGATGTGTATTTTTGGATTGGATTTCATACAGGTTGTTTTTGATCTTGATTATTGAAAAGTAATCAGTGTCAATTTCCTGAGGGATTTTTGTTTTTGCCATAATAAAAACCTCCTTTCATAGATTATTTCTGTTTAGAAATAATCTATGAAAGAAGGCTAATATAATGCACTTCAGCAACGTAAATCTGCAATACAATATAATATTACGGTGGGTAATAATTAACTAAAAGTTAACAGAATAATATATATATTCCGCCCGGTGATTTACTTCAGAATAATAACATCTGGCCATGATTAAATCAGTGATGATAATCACATATATCTGCTCCGTAAGAATCTATTATCATAATGAATTATCCATTATGTCTTACATTGGAATAGCAGATATACAAGTTGATTATACGATATATGATATAACTAATGCAAAATTTTTTTAGTTGTAATTGTAGAAAAATTTAAGGCTTAGAAGTATTCATCCATGATTTCATTCAGCCTATTATAAACGACCTCGTAGCGTTCGTGGCAATACATTCCTTCGTTATCATCTGTTATTTGATCTCGTTGATCTTCATATTCTAGCTTGCCATCCCAGATATTACATAGATCTCGGCTGATAAAACTATTCAGGGTAGAGTATATATCGAGTTTGTGAAGTATTATATATTCCTGCAGAAGGACAACCTCAACTTCGTGAAGAGAGTCACTTGCTACACCGTATATTTCGCTTCGAGCTTCCTCATCAGTAAGTCCGGCTTTTTTAAATTCGTAAAAATCCATAAGATAAGCAAAGGAAGTATCAAATCGGTCAAGATACAGTATTGCTGCGTCATATATCCTTTTTAATGAATCAAGGATTCTATCATTTGCTGTCATATTATGTTCTCCAATCTTTTTAATCAGTAAAATGCGATAGTCATCAATCTTCAGAAACTCTGCCAGGCTTTTTATAACTTCTATATCAGAAGGTCCGTTCTTTTCAAATCGCCAGCTGTGCACGGCTTCTCTTGAAAGCGAGAGAGCATCGGCAATAGCCTGCTCGGTTTCTGTTATATTCCTCTTTGTTCCTACTCTGTAAGATTTAAAAAATCGTCCGAAAGCAGAAAAGTTAAAGGAATAGTCTGAGCCATCTATATGAAATGTTCTTGTTTCCTGTGACATAGGAGGCCTCCTTTATCTCACGTGATAAATTGATTTTAACAGCAAAAGGTTGATAAATACAGTTGGAAAATAAATCTACCAGAATCTACCAGCTTGAATTGTCAATGATCGCAAATTAATAGCTTTATATACAATTATTTAACAGAATTATGAGAGTGCATCGTTGTTCCGGTTGTGATAGATATCCAGTTCTTTCTGAATCCGTCTAAGCTCATTTATTTCTTTCTGGTTATTCTTGATATCCTGCTCATGGATGGAATTGATTTCTTCTAAATTGGCCAGTTTTTCCTGCATATCTTTTATGAAATTTTTACCTTTCTCTTTATCTTCCAGAATAGTTTTATCGAGTTTTGTTCTGTTCAACATTTCAACTGCATGAGCATAGGAGTTGAGAGCTGAGTCGTGTTCCCGGTAATATCGTTCCTGGTCTTTGGACTTCTCGTAGTTCTGACTATACTTGTAAGTGCTCATATAAATCTGACAGTTTTCTATAAATGTTCTCATATTTGTAATACCGGTTTTATTGCTTGTTATATCTGCAGACTTTCTATTATTTTCGGCTTCAAGTGATTTGATTTTTGCCTTTATCTGAGTATAGTCAATTCCGTATTTTGCTCTAAGGTCTGATTTGAGCTGTTCAGCAAGTCTGGCATCCTGGAGATTTCTCCATTTCTGAAGATTAATGTTGGAAGAGGAGAGTTCTGAACCAGATGCTGTAGTCATATGACTTATATTTAGCTTGGTTCGGTCGATTGCTTTATCGGCTTTTGTCATAGCAGCCTTTTCAGCTTTTCTTTTCTCTGCTCGTTCCTGCCTCAGAGCTTCTCTTTCTTCAAGCACTTGCAGTCTTCTGGCAATTCTCTTAGTTATCATTTCATCAGAGTATCCTTGTCCCAGATTATAACCTCGATTCCATCTGTCTTTTTCTGTTGCATTTGGCAGTCGATATTTCGTGACTTTTCCATATTTCTTTGATGTTCCGAATGAGATTCCGGCACCTGCATCTTTCATATGTTTCAAGAAATCATCGAAATCCTTTGAGAGCTTTATCTGCTCATCTATGAGACGGCGTAGTTGCGTTTTCTTGGAACCTTTTGGATTCTCAATATCTTCAATCCATTCTTTATATGATTTTCCTCGTCCTTT
>JAILEL010000315.1 GCA_024687845.1 Eubacterium sp. | reverse complement strand
TCTTATAAAAATCTATTGCACCTTGAATCTCCTGATCTGTTGGATGTCCCTTAGCAATCCCTCCAACGAGCTTGAATGGACCATACGTATCAAATCCAAGACATGAGTAATGTCCTATATCTTTACAATTCTTTTCTTTTGAAATAGCCCCAATAGCATCAAAATAATTCTTCCTTGGGGAACCACAAGTTGCTATATAAAACACCTGCTTATTCTCAGGAAGATTAGCACTTGCATATTCCAGAAGAGGCTTAGCGAAGCTACTGTAATAAATACCAGATGCTATTCCTATACGGTCATACATCGCTAACTCAACAGATGTATCTTCCGTTACATCTATAAGATCAATTTCATTTGTCGCTTTTATAGCATCAAGAAGCTTCTTCGTATTTCCATGATGCTTTGAATAATATATTATTGCTGTTTTCATACAAACTTCTCCGCAATATTCTTAAACTCATCCTCAGAAGTAATGCCATTCAGCATGGCTCCTTCTGTTATGTGAGCCCCCGGCGCACTTCCTTCGAGATCCTCTACTGAGCTTCCAAGACCGGTACTTCCTGAAGTTGCAAATAGTACTATGTCTTTTCCTGCCAGTTCATAGCTCTCAAGAAATGTATTTATCAGTACGGGGCTGGTATACCACCATATAGGATAAAGAACGAATATCTGCCCCTATTGCCTTTGCAAGACTAGTTGCAGCTACTCCCGTTGTACCTGTAGCTGAAAAGTAAGCCACTAAAATCTTAGCCATCTTCTTGTCCTCCTATAACTATGTCCATTATTTCTTTATAGAAAACTTCTGCAAGTTTCTTATGCGCTTCCGGGGTAAGATGAAGAGAATCCACCTTAGAAGGCTTTATATATGAAGCTGCATCTACAAATATACATCCATTTGTTTCTGCAACTCTTTTATAATATTCCGAAAACTCTTTTGAACGCTCTATCGCATCCTCTTTAAAGCTTCCATAAAATGGAGAATCCTTTATTCCCTCTCCAATCTCAGGAGGGGATACGAGTATAATCTTTGGAACAAATTCCTGCTTATTCTCCGTAAATTCTATTATATCATTTACAAGAGTCTCCACGCCTACTGCAATATCTTCAACACTTGCATGGAAAAAATCTTTAAGGTCGTTACTGCCAAGCATCATAATAATGATATCTATAGGCTTATGCGAATTAAGACATGGTTTTAAGTAATCGCGACCATTCTTCCATCCTTCTATCGGATCATCAAAGATGGTTGTCCTGCCATTACAGCCTTCCTCAATCACATTAAAATTCTTGCCAAGAAGATTCTGCAAAACACCTGTCCATCTTACATTCTTAGGATATCTAAGACCTGTCTCCGGGATATAACCGTAGGTATTAGAGTCACCATAACATAGTATATTCTTCATATCGGAACTTTACCCTTTATCCAACCTTTGGACTTTTCGTCCAAAAGTTTATCTTTATATATTCATATATTCATATATTCATCGTAAAATTACATCCCGGATACCCTGAGCAGCCCCAGAACTCTCCGAACTTTCCATTTCGAAGTTTCATCTGCTTGCCGCATCTGCTACATATAGGAATAGTTTTCTGTCCTGACTCGAACAACACCATTTCATCCCTCAGATGCTCATACACCTGCTGTGTCATTCTTGAATCCTTCAGAGCTCTATGTGCTCCCTCTATGGAGATGCCAAAATGAGTCGCTAGGTCTGTCAGTCTCCTATGAGCCATCTCTGGCATACATTTCCTGGCAATTAGAACTGTATCAATGTAATCATTATCCGGCACAGCTCCAAGAATCTCTTTACAATCTCTATAAATAAATGTTAGATCGAATGCCTGTATGTTATGCCCCATCAGCGGCAGATCTTCTATAAATTCAATAAACTTAGGTAGTACCTCTTCAAATGTAGGCTCATCCTCTACCATATAATCATATATTCCATTAACAGCACTGGCGCTCTCGGATATATGACATTCAGGATTAACAAGAGAAGTGAATTCATCAACTACTTCTCCCCCCTTAACCTTAACTGCAGATATTTCTACCACCTTATCCGAGTATGGAGAAATACCGGTAGTCTCTAAGTCAAATACAACATAGTCAGAGACAAATGTATCAAGTTTAGTTCCTTTTACTGAGCCGAGCATCTATCACCTCTTATAATCCATGACATATAGCATGACAATAAACCTGGCTGACAGCTTCCAATATCCCACACACATGACTTTTGATACCATTTATGCCAACATATATTATCCCTACAAACATGGCAATTAGAAATATAGCTAATAGAATATGGGCTATAATCTGCTTATATTTAGGTGGTGCTAAGTGGTCTTTTGCAGCCTCTCTTACATCTTCCGGTAGAAACCGGAGCACCACTGCAGGATTCACCATAGGACTTGCGATTACTATTACAAGGAATTCAACTAGGCACATTATCAAAGATACAACAATAGTTTGAATCATTTTCCCAATCCCCGATTTCTTTTTGAATATAATTTCATCTCACTTGTCGTTCTGCGTCATATTTCAATTTTTACCAGCTTGCAATAGTTAGTCCAAGAAACATAAATGCATTAGCAATATTTCCCTTTGCCGGAACTTTTGTTGGCGCCATTATCAAAAAT
>JAILEL010000351.1 GCA_024687845.1 Eubacterium sp. | reverse complement strand
TCACACAGGAGATTATCTGAAACGGTATAAGTTGTAATCTCTCCTAGTTCATTACATTCTCTTAGTACTTCTTCTATTACCTTTTTATGTGATGTTACCATTTCCTCTTCATCATCACATATTGCAATACGTAACATTTATATATATCCCTTCTTTTTTGATTGGTTATGCTTCAGGTTTCTAGCTATTTTCAGCCAGTTCAAAAATCTGAGGTTTATTCTTCATGTATCGTATTTTCATGGTAGTACCGGAGAGTGCTTCAACGCCCGGATCCGGGTCCGGATGGAAGGAATACCAGGAATGACATTCCTCTTCACCAACAGAATAAACTATCTCGTACTTGTTATAGTACTCTTTCTTAGTACCATACAGTATATATACAAATTCCTTTTCCACTTTCCCAGTAAAAGTAGCAACAGCTTCGCCCCAGGAATCTTCACCCTTATTGGAAATGTTTTTCAAAAAATCAAACATCTGTTTATGCCCTATCAATCCTTTCCTTCTTCTTGATTCAGGTTTTTCCTGAACTCGTCCAGATTCTTTTTGCACTGGTAAGCTTCCATAAGTTTATTTTCTTCCCAAGTCCACTGTTTCTCAACATCGATCTTGGTTTTCAGATACTCTTCTGTTGGCTCAGCAGGGAAGATAGAACAAGGATAATTGTCACAGTATCCACAATGCTCGATCTGCTTTGCAAGAACACATTTTCTTGCTTTACATTCAGGGTCTAACAGAATCGGATTCTCCTTATCACTGGTACAACCATCGCAGATGATTGTTTCCGGATCTGCTTCATAGCCCTGAAATGTTTTTTTGAAAACTTCTACTATTTCTGCACGTCTGTCCTGCTTTTCAACGTTTGGTCTGAAAACCAGACACAGATCACATCTCATTCCACACCTTGATAAAATCATATAAACTGTACTCCTTCCAATATAACCTTCAATTTTTATTGACACGCCAGATATTCTTCCAGACACATGCCTGTCCGATACATTTCTGCTGCCGCACTTCTTCCTACATAGCGGTAATGCCATGGTTCGTAACTTATTCCTGTAATATGGGATTTATTCTGAGGATATCTCTTTATAAATCCATATTTGTAAGCGTTACTGTCCAGCCATGCATATACGTCATCTGAATATGAATCGTAGGTTGCATTTATATCTACGCAGATTCCAAGCTCATGCTCACTTCTTCCCGGAATAGCAACGTACTGTCTTGCTAACTGTACGGCTTCCGAATACGAATATCCCTGAGACACATATTGCTGAATTCTGCTATCCATTATACTCTGTTGCTCTGCCCTTGTCCGATATCCTTCTCTTACATACATATCCAATCCGCTTGCTCTTGCGGCACTGAACATTTCCTGAAGGGGAGAATAGATTCTGGAATCAATTCTTTTTCCATTGGACAGAGTTGTAAGATTGACACTATAGTTATCCGGCACCGGATTGTTCTGATTCACAAGAATGAGAGCCCATTTCTCCTCATCCAGATAACCATCTGAGCCAAACCAATATTTGACACCATTAATCCAAAGCCACTGATTAACCGGATTCCATCCTGAAGCGTCTTCATACCACCAGCCATGACTATTCTTACGCCATCGACCACCATAGTATTTTTCATTCCAGGCGCCGTTTGCGCCAAGCCAATAGCCATCCCGATAGTCATTATAATCCATGTATCCTGATGATGTGAAATAATAATATTTTCCATCAATTTTCTGCCATATGGATTTGGGATACCAGCCGAAGCTATCCTCGTACCACCATCCGGAACTGTCGCATTTCCACGAGCCTGTTGCACAGTAAGTCTGACTTCCATCAGAGTTATACCATTTACCACCAATCCATTCGTTACTGTAATGACTGGATTTACTGCTTCGAGGAGTTGACTCAACTATGATACCACTGCCGGCAGCATTTACCGGAACGACACATTCATTAAACGTTCCAAGAGCCAGAAATATTATGATGACAAGACTGAGTAATCTTCTTTTTTTCACACTGCACACCCCCTCGATTATGGTGAGTTTTGACACTACGATGTATATTCGCGGTTTACTCAAAAACACTCTTAAGTTGTTTGCTCCGCATCACATAAAGCTCATTCTTATACAAGGAAAATCGCGCTTATATGCGATGCTCTATCGCTGCTAACGAAGCACTGAATAGTGACTACGGAATATCATAACACAAATCCAAGAATGTGCGCTATACAGAAAAAGAGAATTGTGGTAGTCTATTTAGGAATTATCTTCAGGGGGAAATACAATGAAACAAAGGATCAAATACGCTGTTATTTTTATTATTCTTTTATTCTCGGAATTCTTGATAGCCCGATATGGAAAGGGAGCCATACGTGGCTATATCGGAGACGTGCTTGTTATTCCAACCATTTATTATCTTTTAAGAATTATATTAGCTAAAGATAGTATATTTTCCGTTTATGTTCTTCCATTTATCTGCTATTCCATGGGATGGTTAGCAGAGGTGCTTCAGGCAAATAATATCGCAGATAAGCTGGGGCTTTCCCCGGATTCTCCATTGGGAATCATTTTCGGAAGTGTATTCGACCTTCGCGATGGTGTTGCTTATCTTTTGGGATTTTATCTTATTGGAATATTCCTTGCGATTGAAAGCAGAACGAAGGAAGACCGTCAGTTCTGGTATCCCATCTGTGTTTTCATCCACTGGACATGGGGAAATCTTCAGACTATGGCAGGTTTCTTCTTATATCTCTGGTACATAAAATGTCCTCACACATACTATAGAGGAGTTGTTAGAACTGCATGGCCTCTGGACAGCGGCCTCTCTATGGGTATGTTTATTTTCACACCTAAGGAACCGGATATTCAGGACGAAAGTGAGGCAGCGCAAAACAGACGCAGTTATTGTGAGCAGGTAGCAGTTCATGAATATGGTCATACATTTCAGGCCATCCTGCTTGGTCCATTTTATCCATTCATTATCGGCATTCCTTCATTAAGCTGGAAAAATATAAAATACTTCCAGCAGCTCAGAGAAGAAAAACAGTTAAAATACACCTGGCTCTTCTGCGAAAGATGGGCTTCCGTATGGGGTGAAAAAATCACAAAAGAAAAAGCCATTTGGAATTAAAAGAGGGAGCCACGCAGGCTCCCTTTAATAGATTTAATTCTTCTTAAGTTTATTAATTTTTCTTTTATATAAGTTCCACAGTCATAATATGTGTAGTCGGCCAGAATTCATACAGATAAAGTCGTGTTACTTTCCCAACAAAGGAATCAAATTCTGATACCACAGCCGGAATCGCATTATGAATAATATCCGATTTATCGATCAGTAATGTTGTATGAGCTGACCATCTGAACACATCCTTGGAATCAAGAAACGAATCCTTCAGATCCAGCATTTCTTTACTTACTTCCGGCGCAATAAAAAGTACTTCATTTTCCGGAAGTTTAAAAAGGCCAATGTGATTAAATGCAACTTCAAACGCCTCTTTATTCTCACTTAATTTTTTAAGACGAGCAATTAGTTCTTCTTCCATTTCAGAATCATAAGAACCCAAAGTGAAATGCATGGGAATATTCTTAGTCTGAATTCCATCAAATCCTAGTTCATAAAGCTTATTCTGCATTCCGGCTAATCTCTTTTCTGTCAGGTCATCATAACCAGCCAGAATATATAATGATTTATTCTCCATACCTCCACCAAGTGAACCTTTCTTATTAACTCGTCTTATTTTATGGCATAATTTTCTTTATGTTGATATTCACGGTTGAGCAAACAACTCAAAAAACACTCTTAAGTTGTTTGCTCCGCATCGCATAAAGCTTATCCTTATGCAAGCATAAATAATAACAACTTTAGATATAATACTCGCTTCCATCGTCTAAACAAATAGCTGCCAATCTACCATCTGGATGGTAGGCTCCGCAATCAATTGCAATGTGATTATTCTTTCTAAAAATATATCCCGGACGTTCATTTGACTCTATATATTGAGTCGGCGTATGTCCAGTTATTACATAGACATCTTCGAAATATGCCTTATTATAATCTGGTCTAGTCCAGACTATTTCATCTATTGTATATTCTTCTAATTTCTTATCCTTAGAAAAGTTACCAAGTCCACCATGAACAAGAATATATTTCTTATCATTAATCTTAAGTGTTTCAAAAAGATTAAACTCACCTAGATAATCTAATACTACTTCTCTTTCCTCAGATGAAAGCTTTTTAAACTCATCTATAGTTGACTCACATCCATTAATGAACCAATCTAAAAATGCATACAATAGAACTGGATCCTCTTCCATTTTCTCAATGAAATCATCTGTAATCTCATTTAACAAAAATCTAAGACACGGAAGTCCCATTACCTCATGATTTCCTATCATTGGAATAATATTAGGATACTTCATCATTTCCATAAGTACCTTAATAGGCTCAGGACCTCTGTCCAAAACATCACCCAGAACATACAACGTATCATTGTCAGAAAAATGTATCTCATCGAGCATCTTCATGAATTTATTATATTCACCATGTATATCAGACAATACAAATGTACTCATAATTCAAATACTTATAAGACCTTTCATATAGTTAGTTGTATTATAACAATAATCCTATTATAGAATATCTATAAGACATAGTACAATGAGTATTATTTATTCCATCAAATCACACTTCATCCCTTAGCATTTTTCTCAAATCGTCAAATGTATCTTTTATCGGAGCTGTTCTTCCATTCTTAACATCCTCATCTGATTCAGCAAGGATTTCCAATAATTTATCCTCTTCAGTCATTTCTTCAGGCTTAATCCTCCTTAATCTAAAAAGTGGTGAGCATAGGTTCATAAAATCCAACTTCTGCATGTTTATAAAATCTTTTATGTTTCAGTGCTGTTATTCTCCATTCATCGGTAAACGGAACCTTAAATATCATTGTAGGAAAACAGCAGTCATATAATTCTTTTGTTTCCAAAATCATTGCATGAAAAGGCGGTCCGAAAGGGCGACAATCTATTTGTACAATATCACCAGCGCGATAAGGAACACTGCGGTTCAGATCAATTATCCCACTGGAATACATTCTGGATTCGGGCAAGAAATAAGTATTGCCATTGTCCTTAACTTTCGGTCTCATTTTTTCAAACCAGCAAATCTTTCCATCAAAAATATAATAATCAAATTTATGAGTCTTTTTGTAATCACCATTTTTCTGGTCTTTGGTTTTCCAGAATTCAACGCGGTAATAATGTTCATTCAGATCATCATCTTCTTTTTCATTATTAATATAATTCATCACTTCTTTTATAATATTTTCTATCAACTCTAAAACCTGCTCAGGAAGATGATTATTTATATTTTTCGATCCACTTATAAAAATCCCCATTATTGTCCTTCCCCACATCAAGTATATTTATCATGGATGCTTATTATATTACCACTCTTACAACCTCTAAAATATGGAAATTCGTAAAATCATTATCCTTTTCTGTTTCTTTCCATGCGTCAAAGTGATACTTTTCAATTTGATCACTAAAAACAAAACAATTTCTATCTATTGTGTACCATATATCAGAACCATCATATAGTGTCCAATGGTATTGATTATTATGACGAGATAAGACCTCTTCTGCATCACCAAAATCATCATCAGATTCTCTATCAGCACCTTTACCATTAATGATTTCATCCTCAATCTGAAGCCATATTTCATCAAGATTCTCTTTTGACTGATCCAGCAAGGCATTAATTCTACGAACAATTCCGTTTGAATCTATCTCATATATTCTATTAAAGAAATCCTGCATAGCTTCTTCAACAGAATTATAGATAAAATATTTTCTTATACTTTTGTCGCACACCCAGTCATAATTATCATATGCACGACCATTATTTTTTTCCTCAAATAATATCCACTTATATTTCAACCCTCATCCCCTTTTCATAATCACTAACATAAATCATCATAGATATATGCCAGATTAGCAAATGCTTTATCCTGCAACTCTTTCTTTTTAATTTGCAAATCCGATATATTATCTGCCTCATCCATCGCTTTGATAAGTTCAACCAAATCATCAAACTCATCTGCCACCGAGTTAACTATACTATCCCATTTTTTCCAATCGTCATCAGTTGCTTGATATAATGGACTCTCATCTGCAATAACACAATTACCAATCGCAGGCGTATTCTGAATAAACGCCCTAAGATAGTCCCTGATGATAACGGAAAGATACAAATCCATCCGCCACTGAGCTTCATCTGGAATATCTACGATTTTGAAATCCCTACGGTCCTCTTTGTTATAAAACTTTGCAATTCCAATTTTCATAGTTTTCAAATCAATGCTACTCCTTTTTTTCTCTCTAAATATCCCGATTGCTCATACATATAATGATCATTTTTTCTTACATATGATTCCAGTTCAAAAGGATCATGATCGTTGATATGACACTCCCTCATAAATTGAAATCCGTTCAATTCAGTGTCGTCTGCATAAAATGTCACACGATGCTCAAAATATACTATCGTGTCAAAACCTCTCTTCCTTTCCCACACATCTATCTTTCCACCGTTTGAAGTCATTGTTTCCAGATAGTATAAGGCTTCATCAATATCTGCATACATACCAACCGGTAAATATTTATATTTTTCAATATTTCTATTGTCCTCATAACGTTCCCACAGATACATGACTATATCATCATTACTACCGTCTGCACCTTCTATCCAAGAATTAGCAACAATAAAGTCACCATAAGCATTATGAAAAGAATGTTCATATGTATTCATGAGTACCTGTCTCAATTTATCTATATTTCCACCAGTAGACTTCCATTCAATGACTTTTCTTATAAGTTCACAAAAAATATCTTCTTTATCATAAAGTAACTCGACCAGTTCCTTTTTCTTCTTTATGGAGGCATTGGACTTACAGATCAATTTCTTTAAATCATTCTTGTAAAGCCTCTCTCCACTTTTCTTCAATATGAGATCCATCACCTCCCCGAAGGTTTCCTTATATCCGGTGAACACCTCCAGATCAACGACATCCCCATGAAACAATTCACTGTTATTAGGTTTCTTAGCATTTCTGTCGGCCATTATATAAGTCTGCAGATCCTCAAGCCTGTTTACAACCTTAATATTTCTACTTTTAGTGTTATATATAGAACACTTTTTTCCACACCCAAGAAATGCAAGCATTCCGACAAACACATCTATATCCATTCCATCCCAAGCAAAGAATCCCTCGTCACATTCCTCGGCCATAGCACAGTCAATTGAAGGATCTAGACTGTATTCATACTGTCTGCGAAGAAACATCCGATATGGCCATTCCCCTAGATTCTTTCTTGGCCACTCATCATACCCATCTGAATCTCTCATAAAAACTATCGTTACATTTTTATAATTTTTATCAGACAAATGCTTCTGCATCTCATAATCTCCGTAATTATAATCAGATACAAAAATGTCTGATTGAGTCGAAATGTATTCTTCTATTTTATGAGTTACTATGTTTTCTCTGCCACATGACATCTGGGCTCCAGCACAATAAACTTTCATATTCTCCTCCGAATTCACTATACGTTACAAATGAATATCTTCAAATTCATTTTCTCTGCAATTTTAATCATAGAGCCTGTCCCCTTGGATTTATAATCCCAGAAAGCAATCAATGCACCTTTTTCACCTACATATTCAGCCATTTCCTTATTCCTTACAGGGCCGGCTCCTCTTCCATATTTTTTCCAATCAGCATTGAAAACTTTGACGGATATTCTTTTTTCATTTGCATATCGTTCTGCCATTGCATCAACACCTGAGGCTCCACCTGATACAATTTCGGTTACATCAATCTCATTGTCTTGGAACAACTGTTCCATTTTTACTTTAAATATCTCATAATCATTAAAACCCCTTAATCCAGCAATTACTACTTTCATAGCTGATGACCTTTCTCATATTTAACAGATAATTATGTTTCAGCAATATTCTTAACTAATATATATAATACACGGCACTATGAGTATTTTTAATCCCATCAAAAAAGGACTGTTGTCAGTCCTTTTTGTTCCTCAAGTTTCTGATATTAAAAAATCTCGAATAATGCTCAAATAGTTCTCTCATAAGCGTCCTACAATACAACATTGTGTAATGCAATATATTCTACAATTCTTTTCTGTTCCTTATCAGAAACATACATTCCCTGCAATCTTTGAAAATGTCTCCAGGAATCTGCACTGTAAAGCATATCGCCTAACCCCATAAGAGAATATTCTGATGATGTATTCTCTTCGCCAGCTGAAAAACGTAAAATACCTTTTACATTTGTTCTTATGGAGTGTGTAATATCACTTGGACTCTTCCGTTGAGTAGAAAGTACAACATATATTCCAGTTAACCTTCCAATTTGCAAAAGCTTTACTATACTATTCTCAAATCTAGGCGAGGCCATTAACATTAATTCAGCAAATTCATCAACTATTAAAACTATTTTCGGAAGCTCAGGCATATTTTTATTCTTCATACAATAATTGTAATGATCAATGCCTATCGCACCGTTTTCACTAAATAGTTCACTTCTGTCCTGAGCTTCCGAAAATAGTTTTAATAGTTGATGAATTTGCTGAATTAATGTTAATGGCCTCGCCTAGATTTGAGAATAGTATAGTAAAGCTTT
>JAILEL010000298.1 GCA_024687845.1 Eubacterium sp. | reverse complement strand
GGGCTCTGCATTGGGCCTGTTGGCTGCTGTGGCTGGTTGAAGCCTAGCTGCTGCGGGCTCTGCATTGAACCACTTGGCTGTTGTGGGCTCTGCATTGGGCCACTTGGTTGCTGTGGCTGGTTGAAGCCTGGCTGCTGCGGGCTCTGCATTGGCCCTGTTGGCTGCTGTGGCTGGTTGAAGCCTGGCTGCTGTGGGCTCTGCATTGGACCACCTGGCTGCTGTGGCTGGTTGAAGCTTGGCTGTTGCACTGGCTGCTGCACTGGCTGTGGGCTGCTCACTGGTTGTGGAGCAGGTGTAGAAGAGTTTTCTTCCTCGCCTCCATATGCACGAAGCAGATCACCTAATCCTCCATTAAATCCGCTTGCTACAACAGCTATACGCCAAACATCTTTTTTATATATTTCAATCGCTATTATAGCCTTTTCCGAATGAAAATCGCTTCCAGATAGATTCAGGTCAGCAAAACTGTTCTGATCTTGTTTCAAGCTTACAGTATGAGACATGATGCTTCCCATGGTTCCATTTCCATCGATACTCACAGTAAACACCAGCTTATTGATTGACTGTGGAAGTTTGCTTAGATTGATAACATATCTAGCTCCATTTCCATCTGGAGAATATGTAATCTCATTTCCTGGAGACGTCGTCTGATTATAAAAAACCATATAACGGTCGTCTGATAGTTTTCCATTTCCATCCACACCAAAACAGCAATAATCATATACTGAATTGCCATTAACTCTCATTTCAACTACTATTTCTCGATTCGGATCAGCATATTTTTCTATTTTATCTCTGAATCCACGCTGTAAAATCATATATTTGCCACCTCCACAAACGAACAAACAAGATGCGGGAGAAAAATGTCTCCCGCGAATTCATTTATCACTCTTTTTTAACTAAATCTACGAGCTAAATCTGTAATGCTGTTATCTCTTGTTGCTTCACCAATAGCATTGAATTTCCATACACCATTGTAGCGATAAAGTTCACCAAAAACCATCGCTGTCATTCCGTTGTAATTATCGGAAAGATTGTATTTACATAATTCCTGGTTGTTATCGACATCACAAATCCTGATAAATGCATTTTGTACTAAGCCGAAATGTTGTCTTCGTTGTTCAGCCTTATAAATATTTACGACAATAACAATCCTATCATACTGAGTAGGAAGGGAGGCAAGATTGACCATAATCTGTTCATCATCGCCATCGCCCGCGCCAGTTAGATTGTCGCCCATATGTCTCACGCAATCGGTATAATGCGTTAGATTTCCATAATAAACTATATCTTCTTTGGCTGACAAACGACCATTTTTACATAGAAAAGCCGAAGCATCGCAGTCTATATCCATTGGTTTTGGAGCAAAAAAACCTCTAGATTGCTGTACTTCATCCCAACCAAGTCCGACCATTACCATTTTAAGTTGACCACCATCATTTTTACGAAGTTCAACTTTCTGTCCTTTTTGAAGATTAACAGACATAACTATCCCCCTTTACTCAAGATTATAAATACTATTCTTTATCAAAAGATTAGGCATGGGGGGTAAATCCCCCACGCCTAATTAATTTTTAGATATATAATTACATCTACTTATATCTTTTCAGCTTATACATTAACTCCGAAGTTAAGGCAAAGTGCATGAAGTCCGCCCTGGAAACCACTACCGATAGCATTGAACTTCCACTCACCATTGTTTCTATAAAGCTCACCAACAACAACTGCTGTTTCAATAGAGAAATCTTCTCCAAGGTCGAAACGAATAAGCTCTGTGCCGTTAGTTCCATCCATGATATGGATATAAGCGTTGCTAACCTGTCCAAAATTCTGATGACGAACGTCAGCTTCATAAATTGTAACAGTAAATGCAATTTTCTCTACATTAGGAGGAACAAGTGAAAGATCAACTTTGATAACCTCGTCATCACCTTCAGCTCCACCATCTCTTACGTCACCTGTATGCTCTACAGAACCTGATGCATGTTTAAGATTTCCATAGAAAACGAAATCAGCATCACTTGAAACTTTTCCGTCTGCTCCTGTCAGGAATGCTGCTGCATCAAGGTCGAAATCAGCACCACCATCATACTTGTTGGTATCCCATCCAAGGCCAACTACGATAGAAGAGAGCCCAGGATTGCCTTTTGTAAGATCTACTTTCTGTCCTTTTGATAAATTTACTGCCATGTTAATTCCTCCTATGACTTTTTTATATTATTTTTTACAGCAGGATGCTGCTGTTTATTAACATATTTATAATTTTTATAATAGTCTTTTTTATGATTATCTTTTATAGAATTATCTTCCGCAGGAAACCTCTACCAAATATCCTTTTTCATCATCCGACATACGGAACACTGCTCCGTCTTTCAGCAAGACTGCCTGTCCCGCAGGTACAAGATTTCCACTTGGTGATATCATTCCTTGGATACCATGATTAACCAGAAGCCACTGTCCCTGATACTTGCAAACATATGCCATCATACTTCTTTCTGCTTTTTCATCAGGAAATACATTTGAAAGCATGTGCCATCTGAAAAGTGGCATGTTATGGTAAGCGTTTATCTCTCCAGCCGATACCCACTGTCCTGTTTTTCCTCTAAGCTGACTCTTGAGATGAAGTCTGACTATGTTTTCACTCTTTACCCTGGTTCCGCAGAATGGGCAAACCGGATTCTGAGTATCATATAGCACGAACCATTTGGCCGCACAGTCTGGATTCTCACACGGATGTAGCAAATCCCATGTCTTTACTAAAGCCTTTTCCCATTCCATAGCTGTCGGGCGCTCATCAGGATTATGAAGGCCATCAACTAAAGCTCTTATGAACAGTTCCTCTAAGAATGGTCCCAAATCCTTTATAGTTACATTTAAATCCTTCGGACGATTGCTCTGATCATTTGGATTTTCTATAAACAACGCCTTTGGCCCCATTGCAAGAAAATCATCTAAATCCGGATCATCGGAATATACTTTAGGTCCAATTAACGGATGCCTCAGCATTAGATATTCGTAAATCAGAATGGTCATAGCATGCAAGTCCGTATATGAACAAGGTAATTTTCTCTTCGGGTCGCCAAATGGCAGGTTAAGCGTTTCAAGTACTTCTGGTGCAATATAACCACTAGTACCGATTACTTCTGGTGGATAAAGACCTGGAACTACAAGCGAATCAATATCAATTACCACACAGCCTCCAGTAGTTGGATCCACCAAAACATTGTTGCAGGATAGATCCGAATGAGCAAGTCCCGCCTGATGCATTCTTCGGATTGACCGTGCCAGGGATATTGACATTTGAAGCATGGAACGAAAATCCCCTAATTCCTGCAGATTAATAAGCTTTCTGAGTTTAGGCGAAGTAAACCATTTACTTCTTTTATCCTTACCATCCAGTTCCTTACTTAGTTCGGGAACAACTGCCGCACCACCGGAAAAGAAATAATTCGATGGATATGCTGGGCAAACAATTCCGAATTCAGGCTGAACTACGATTGCCGTAGGCCAACAGAATTTGCTAGCAAAATAATCTGCCATTTCTTTGCTATTACCTTTAGCTCCTCCGTCCTGTTCGGAAACCGTTGGATTATATTTTCCAATAATAGCTTCTATTCTTTTTCTAAGGTTTATATCATTTGTAACCTCAGGGTCATTATAAAACTGAACAACATATGATTTATCCGGTGCAAAATAAGTATATTTCATTCCACCGCGTGGAGGATTTTCTTTGATAACATACTGAATCTTTCTGCCATCCGCCAATGTAGCTTCAGCTATCTGACTCATTTTTCACTCCCCCTTAAATAGTCACAACAACTAGTGTTCGATCATCAAAAGATCCACGTTCAACATAATTATCGAGCCAGACTTTTAATCTCTCGCCTGGATCACTCAGTTTTTCATCTTCTTCAAGCTTAGCCTTTGCAAGATACAAAACACTGTAATCCTTCCATATGTCCTCTAAGGTTAACCCTGTAGCTTCAATAATTCGATTAGTATATTGAACTGATACTTTGATATTCTGATCATTTACCCATGGATATACCTGTGGACCTGGAATACTTTCAACCAGTTCCTTATTATTTTGAGTAAATGCATTCAGAGCCTCATCATCAGCTTCTTTCTCAATAATTCCATTTGCAATCAGATCATAATATAACCTATGCATCTGGGTTTCATTTGGGAAATAATCATCAGATACTCCGTCGCTCATGATCATGATTGTATCAATGATAGTCCTTGCAATCTTAGTACGATGCTGAAGAGTTTCTATATTCTTCATCTTGGAGGATGTCAGGAAATCCGTTTCTCCAGAATAATCCCCACTATCTGCCTCGCCCATAAGTTTTACTGATTTATCAAAATCCGCATCAGAGTTCAGAGTCGCAATCATTCCATCGCCAATCTGGCATGAAATTATAAGATGCTCCTTTGTCGTCTCACTGACAGGAATAAGTGCTGTAACTAAGAGTGTCGCAGAAAAATCATTCAACTGGAGCTCTCGTCCCAGAGAGCTTTCATACGCACTATCTGTAACCCTTGAATAAAATGCAGCTTCAACCGCATCATGAGCATGAATTACCGCTTGTTGAACTATACCGGCAATTGTACTACAAGATTCCATACATTTGGAATCAGAAAGAGGAAGACAGAGATAATCCTTCAGTTCAGGTTTCTCATTAAATATTTCTTCAAAAGATTTAACCAAATATCCTACTGCCGTTTTACAGGATACTCTTGCTCCTATACGTGAGAACTTCTTAGAACCCGCACCATCTGAAACAGCGATAAATGTAATCCGTCCAAAATTCGCCATTTCATACCAGTCATCGCAATTAGTGCCTTCGTGTTTATGTTTTTTACCGCGCACACGAGCTGCAATAACCTTGCTATCTGGAAACTCCTTTACTGAATTAATATACTCAGGAGCAGGCTCCGGTTCATCTGAAGGAATAGGTAAATATTTCCAAAGAGAAGCTGTATATCCGGTAACCTCCTCATTGCTGAGAGTTTTCGGTTGCTCCGTTTCTTCGGATTGTGCTTCTTCGGATTGTGCTTCTTCAAGCTGTGCTTCTTCAGATTGTATCTCCTCAGATTGTATCTCGTCAGATTGAGCTTGTTCAGACTGTGTCTCTTCAGACTGCTGAGGTTCTTCGATTTGTTCGAAATCTCCAGACTGATGTGCCTCAGCATACTCTGCCAGCTTCGGACTACAATCCAGTAAAACTGTTTCTTCCTCCGAGATAGAGTCTAATAATTTTTTATATTTATCATTTGCTTCTTTCTGATCAAGTGGGATGGTTTTTTCATCATCCATAGAAATCTCAATTCCAACTGCCTCATCCAAAGCACTATCATTTAAATTATTATCATTTAAATTTTCGTCATTTATATTTTCATCTTTTAAAACATCATCTTTCAACTCAGGCATATATGTTCTCCTTTATAAATGATATCACTTAGGGAACAATAACAAATCCTTGTGGTGGTGGTGGAAGTTCAATCTCTCCACCTGGTTTAGCATCAATCTTCTTAGAAGACATCTTGATTGAACCAGATACCCACGCAAAGAACTGTGCCATATCGCCAGCTGAAAGTGTATTCATCATCAAAACATTATCTGTTATCTGCTTCAGATGAGCTGTATCTGCATTTGAACCAGCTGCACATGCTATAACATTTGCAACCTTAGCAGATCTTATCTTTCTGACCCCTTCGTTAAATGCAGCTGTATCCGAAGGTGATCCATCTGTAAGAATGAATACCAGCGGACGCCAGTCACCCTTCTGAGTCTCAGTAGATTTACGAACTTCTCTATCAATACAATCAATCAGGAGATTCAAAGCACCACCAAGTGCGGTAGCTCCACCAACAGAAATCTCTGGTTCTTTAAAAAGCATCAGCTCAGTAAGTGGTGTAACCTGCCTTGCAGTGCTATCAAATGTGATAACAGATAAGTATGCTGTCTCAAGCGCCTGAGGATCACCTCTTAATTCAGAGAGAAGTGCCTTAATCCCCTGCTTAACAGCCTCAATAGGCTCACCCATCATAGAACCTGAACAGTCAATTAACAGGTAAACCGGTAGTCTTCGTGAAAAATCAGACATATTACAACCCCCTTTATTCTTCGTCACTCATTTTAAATGTAATATAAAATACTTACAAAACCTTAAAAACTATCGCTAATTTTATCATAATAATGCACAAGTGTCCATACGGTTTTCTACAAAAACTGTATAAAGTGTATAGTTTTAAAAAGTAAAATTGTTAAAAAAGTTAACGAAATAAAGCATGCATTTTTGCCGATAAAATGACCTTATTTTACGGTAACATTTTTATTTCCTTTTGACTTAAAAAACTCTGAATATGATTTTTTATTCTTCTTTGGAACGGTTATTATAAGCTTCTTAGAAGTACCCTTTATTGCATTCTTTCCTACATTTTTTGAATTCAGCTTAGTTGTTTTAATTGTAAGTCTGACAAGCTTCGCATCTCCGGAAAATGCATTCGCACCGATCTTATTTACATTTTTGCCTATTGTTACCTTGGATAGGGATTTGCAACCCATGAAAGCCTTGTCCGAGATTGCTGTAACCTTAAATGTAGCTCCGCCAAGTTTTACAGTGCTGCTGACAGTAGCTGACTTACATTTTTTGTTATATGGCTTCACGTAAGTAACAGTTCCACCAGTAACCTTTCCGCCCTTCTTAGTAACCTTGGTTATTTTGTATTTACCACCTGACTTTTTGTCTGCAATCTTCGCATTTTTTACGAGCTTATCATTCTTCAGATTTTCTGATATTGAATACTTTCCTCCATCAGTATCTGTAAGGGTTTTTCCATCTGCTGATATAGTTCCTATTCCATCTTTTTTAACAGCCACTGCTGGAAGATAAGATTTTTCCGGTATCATGATTTTGACATTAGAAACATCATTAACCTCAAGCATTTCTTTAATTAAGGTTTTGAATTCTGAACGTGTAACCTTTCCGTGAGGGTCTATCCTTCTCTCAGATTTAGGTGCGTCCGTTGCTCCCTTACCGTTGAATATATTTATTGTAGCTGCCCAGCAGACAGCCTCCCATGCATAATAATCCACATCAAAATAATCTATAAAGTCATCACTTCTTCCGAAGTCTATATCTCTTTTATATTTCTTATATTCTGAATAACGCATCAGCATGAATAATGCGTCCTGTGTCTGAATACATTTTCCAACGCCAAAATTGTCAGATGAAACATATGGATAGCCCATACATATGGCATTTTCTTCTCCCCAGAGAATAGCATTTTCATACCATGCACCCTTCTTCACATCCTTAAATCTGCTCTTAAGTCCGCTGACATCAGGGCATCCTGCCATTATGTACAAAGTCTGCACAGCCATTTCACGGGTTAGTCTCTGGTCTGCTGCTGG
Organism: Eubacterium sp.; assembly: GCA_024687845.1. Next base: position 12,091 of record JAILEL010000298.1, on the reverse strand, counting down.
TATGTTATCCTCATCACCAGGCCTGTTTGTTTCGTCATTTAAAGACTTTTTACTACTGGAGGTTGTGCTGATCTTAACCACATCATCAACACAAAGGAAATAAATATTATCCCCACCAGTAGAGGTATCTCCACCATAGTCAATAGTCCAGGAGTGTCCTTTGCAGGTCTGATATTCAGCCTTCTTCACGCCTTCCTTATAGGTTTTTACAAGGAAAGGATTATCACCAATATTTATTTTGGTAAAAGTATTTGTAAATGCCTGCAGGAAATATAGATACTTGTTTTTAGAAATATCCAGCTTGCTTATCTCATTACATGCACAGTCCAGGTATACAAGTTTAGGATTGTTTGAAACATCTAATTCCTTCAGGTAACTACGGTTATAGCTGCAAATAAGCTTAGTAAGTTCGGGATTGTTACTTACATCCACCTTTTTAGCCTTGTTGTTAGCACAATTATAATACTGAAGCCCCGGACATTTGCTGACATCAATACTTCCAAGTCCAGGATTATCCCAGATATCCAGTCTTTTCATCTTAGGGCATTTCGTCACATCAAGCCTCTTAAGTTTGTTTCTGAATGCATCCAGATGCTGCAGATTAGGATTTTTGCTGACATCAAGTGTTTTAAGTCCGCAGTCTCCACATGTAAGATGCTCCAGCTTAGGATTATGAGTTACATCCAATGTTCCTATAGGGGTAGAATTACATTCAAGATATGACAGTTCCGGGTTTTCGGAAACATTCAGCTTTTTCAGATTAGGACAATTAAAGCAGTATACCCACTCTAATGTTGGAGTTGATGAAAAATCCAAAGATGTGAAAAGATTATCAGAACACCATACACCTGTAATTTCCTGGTTTTGGCTGAGATCAAGTGTTTTTATCTGGTTATCCGTACAATAAAGTCCCCTCAGTTCCACAAGGTATTCAATACCCTTCAAAGACTTTATATTCATATTATTACACCAGATATTTCTTGCAACCAGAATTTCATCTGAATCTAAGGCACCATTTCCATCACTGTCAAATGCACTTGAAACATATGCTCTGAAGTTATCGTCAGGAAAAGTCGTTGCATTTATCTTGACAGACTTTATCTTGCCAGCATAAACAGTATCAGCTTCCTTTCCCGGCATCAGTATGGCACCGCCAAGAGTCATTACCGCCGCCATACCGCCAGCGATGAACTTCTTTATTTTTTTCTTAATGTTTTTCATAAAATTATACCTATATTTATGCCTTTCCTTGTTCCACTTGTTTTATATCATTATTTGATGCACTCTTGAGAGAATATGTATCAAATACAGGTTCCTCGGGAAGCTTTATCTCAATAGAATTTATTTTATCTAAAATTCCGGTTCCCCTCTTCATAGAAATCTCGAACACATGTCCGCCTTGCTTTCTATCTTCTGATACAAAATGAAGATGCCAGCCAGCAGCATTGATTCCATCCATATAATCAGGAAAATATACACAGACAAGTGTTCCATTCTCCGTTGCCCTGTAACATATTTCGTCCAAACAGATCATTTCACCATCAACATCTTCAAATGTTCCAAGTCCGATATTACCATGTTTAAGTAATTCTGAAACTGTAATCACAGAACGGGAATATCCCAGCATAAGAGCTTGTATTGTTGAAACCTGAAACATTTTCACATTCTCCATAACAACAATTTCCCTTCAATAATCAGCTATTTTTCAGCTCCTTTAATAGTGCTATCACAACATCATAGTTTTCCGGCTCATGTGGGAATGTACAATCTATACAGCTTTTTATCTTTTTTTCTCCCTTATCAACCATCTTGTAGTTTCCGGGGCACTCCATGTTATAGAGTGGGCAGAAACAAAAAAGGCAGTTGATATCACCATCGCTTTTATGGCAAGGATAGTATTCACATTCCTTATTTGCAAAGAATCTACTTGAATTTTCCATTCTTTACCTCTTTCATTCTATCTATAAAAAGCTTAATAAACTCCGTATTTGAATTATAATAAAAATGTGGAAATCCCCATATACCGTTATTTTGCATTATCATGCATTTCCATTTTTTTTCTTTATTTGGTTTGCTTGCAACAAATAGATCTCCATTTATTGAACTGTCGAAATAATGGAATTCATGGCCCCTCATTCCAACCAGGCTCTCAGGCAATGCATCTTTATTTCGGGAATTATGCAATTCTTCTGATGGTTGATTGAACGCTTCAATTTCCATATATCCAAATCTCACAAGATGACCTTCATAATGGCATTCTCCATCAACACTACCCACCATTTCAAAAGTTTTCCCTGTTTTATCAGTTACCCACTTATGAAGATACATGAATCCACCACATTCTGCAAGACTTGGCACACCCCTGTCCAATGCATTTTTGATTGACGCAAGCATAATCTTATTTTGACTTAAGTTTTCTAGATAATTCTCAGGATACCCTCCACCAAGCAGTATTCCATCACAGTCATCCGGAAGCTTTTCATCAGCCAAAGGAGAAAAGAACTTAAGTCTGACTCCATACTTTTCAAACAGTTCCAGATTATCCTTATAATAAAAACAGAATGCTTCGTCCATTGCAACTGCAAGCGTTAATCCCAGCATATTTTTATCTCTTGCTGCTATTCCATCCGAGGTTTTGTCTCTTAAATAATTATCGTCTTCTGCATCGCCAAGCTTAACTACGTCTGCCCCGCTCATGATAGATATGAGTGACGGTATATCAACATTTTTTTCCAGTGTTTCTGCTGCAACTGAGATTTTTTCTTTTATATCATCTATTTCATTCGGAAGCTTGAGTCCTAAATGTCTGCTGCCAATACTGACAGACAAGTTCTTCGGGAAAAATCCAAGCAGCTTTATATCTTCCCGTATCTTCATAAGTTCTTCTTCAAGAACAGGCTTTAATTTCTCGTAAAAGTTCTCATTTATTTTATTCAGAATAATTCCTTTTATCAGATGATTTATATCATCAAGGATCATTCCCTTTATCAGGGAAATAACTGTTCGCCCGACACCAGAAGCATCTATCACAAGTACTATCGGAGCCTGTACAACCGCCGCAACCTCATAACTGGATCCATATGTCCCATCAACGTTTGTTCCATCATACAGTCCCATTACACCTTCAATCACAGCGAATCTGTCTCCTATTTCAGACATTATATTCCTAATACCATCTGACTCCGAAAAATATACATCAAGATTTCTGCTATCTATTTCCAGTATCTTTTTATGAAACATAGGGTCAATATAATCGGGTCCTACTTTAAAAGATACAGGATCAAGCCCCCTCTCTTTTAGCGTTTCAAGCAATGCACATGTGATGGTTGTTTTCCCACTGCCACTACGAGGAGCTGCAATCATAATTCTTTTTGAGATAATATCACTCATTCAGGCTTTCCTTTCCGTCATATTTATGCTTTATTAAGTCTCTTATGTCATACGGATACAGCTTAAAGGGTAAAGGAGCAAATCCATATCGGATTCTGACCTTGAAGCATATGATGTGCACCTATTTTTTTCACATCACTTACTGATATCATTACCGTCTCCTCATCATCCGGTTTGTAATTCCTGATAACATCTCTCACCTCTTCCATGGTTTCAAGGCTGACTGCATTTATTACAAATCTGATGCCGCTGCCCTTTGAATGAAGTATGCTTATAATCTCTCCCAGCTTTCCGCCGCTTCCACCTATGAATACACAGTCAGGTTTAGGCATATCATCCAGTTTTTCTTCTGCACTGCCTTCGATAACAGTTACATTACTTAGATTTGCTTTTTCAATATTCTTATGTATCAGCAGAGCTGCTTCCCTCTTCTTTTCAAATGAATAAACCTTAAGCTCCGGATCCAGTGATGCGGCTTCTATTGCAACAGAGCCTGTTCCACCCCCAATATCATAAAATGTATCGCCCGTTCTTAGTCCAAGTCTGATTATACTCTCATGGCGTATGCATTCCTTGGTCATTGGAACATTATCTCTTATAAAATCACTGTCCTTTTTTACATTAACAAGCGGTCTTTTAAGCGGCCTCAGGTTTTTAATCATAACTGTTGCTATGCCCTTTTCTTCGAACTTAGCAGCCTCTTCTAACGATAATTCAACTATCCTTTCATTCTTATAAGAGAGGTTCATTCCCACATATATTTTGCCATCTATGTCCTGATTGATAAATGTCTTCGCAATCGCTGATACATCTTCCGCTCCCGACAGAAGAGCAAATATCTTATCGTTGTACTTTGCTTTATATGCAAGATTATTAATATCCTTTTCATTGTTTTTTCCATGAAGGCTGAAAAGACACGCATCATCATAGCTCTCTCCCAGCTTTGCGGCCAGATATACAAATGAAGATATTCCCGGAATCACCTTGATATCTATATCACTGTGCCAGTCCTTTAGAGCCTGAAGCATCTTCTTTGCGCCACTGTAAAATCCAGTATCTCCGGAAAATGCAATCACTGCATTGCTTATGCCTTCTTTTTCCAGAACAGGGATAATATCCTTTGAAAGATACATCTCGTACTTCTTAGGATTCGATATATTTTTTAGTAATCTTTCAGCTCCAAAGACAGCATCAGCCTTATCTATAATATCCTTTGCAGTGGTGGTCATGGAGCTTTCATCACCCATTCCAATACCGACAAGAGAAATGGCTATACGTTCATTCTCGCAGGGCTGAGTCACAGCAGGGTCAGAAAAACCCCTACCCGTAATAATCTTGTAGGCTTCCTCAACACTTACTCCCTCTTCCCTATAAGGTCTTTCTATGACATGCAGCTGAGCACCGGTATTCATAGCTGCAGCTGCCTTCTCTAAATATCCACCAGCTGCCCCGCTCTCCTTAGTTATCAGATGCTTTATATCATACTGTCTTATTATAGCTTCATTTAGTTCTCTGCTAAATGGACCATGCATAGCAATTATATGATTAGATTCTATCTCTTCTTTTTCACATATCTTAAAGCTTTCTTCAGAAGGAAGCACTCTTACATAAGTTCTGTCTTTAGTTTCTTTAGAAATATTTTCGCAGTACTGACTTAGTTCTTTGCTTCCAGTTGTGAGAAGTATATTTCCGGAAGTCTTATCAATTTCCTTCGCCAAATCCGTTATGCCTGAATACTTCAAGGCATTTTCCGGAAGATTGCTTTCAGCTTCTCTGATCACACGTATCAATCTAACGCCGACAGCATCTGCCGCTGCTTTAATATTCGATGTAACCTCTGTTGCAAAAGGATGGGTTGCATCAATAACTATATCATTATCAGATATTCCTTGTTCATTCAGAAAATCTATCATCTCATCGGAGTTCATTCGTCCGACATGTATCTCGGCAAATGGAGTTTCTTCCATCATTTCTTTGCCATATTCACTGGCAACCAAAACGATATGAGATATTTTCTCTTCAGTCAGTCTGTCTGACAGAGTTCTTCCTTCAGTTGTTCCAGAAAAAATAACTATCTTTTTCATAACGTATATCCTCTTGGAGTTATAAGCTTTCCTTCAGAGATTTTTGTTTGAGAATTTCCAATGAAAACAGTTACAAACATATCTACATTTTCCCTTGATAATTCTTCCAATGAACATATCTTTTTCTCGCAGCCTTCGCGACCAATATTCCTGACATAACCACAGGCAGTTTCCTTGGGAAGCCTTTCCATCAATATATCACAGGCACGCCTTAAGTAATCCATTCGTTTCTTACTTGATGGATTATAAATAGCAATGCAGAAGTCTCCCTCAGCAGCTGCGCGAAGCCTTTTCTCTATCATTTCCCACGGTGTAAGAAGGTCGCTCAGACTAATAACACAGAAATCGTGACTAAGCGGAGCCCCCAGTAGCGCCGCTCCACCAAGCGCAGCCGTTACCCCCGGAACAATCTGAACCTCAGTAAAACCTCCTCTATCCGCAACCTCAAGTAATGGAGAAGCCATCCCATAGACTCCGGCATCACCACTACAAATAAGTGCAACCGTTTTCCCTTCCTTCGCCAGTTCCACACATTTCTTGCAGCGTTCTATCTCGCCACGCATCCCATTCTCGTAGAATTCTTTATCAGGATAATCCTCCCTGACCAGATCTATATATGTTTTATATCCGACTATGATATCTGCTTTATTCAAAGCATCCTTCGCCTGACCTGTCATCATATCACTATTTCCCGGTCCGATTCCAACCACATATATCATTCCCATTTATTCCCCCAATTATCCGGTATGATCATAGCCTTCTTGCAACTGCGATAGTCATACCATCTCTGGTCCTTCTCTTTACAACAAGTTCTGCAGTCTTGCTGTTCCCTGTAAACATTGCTCCGGCCATTGCAGCTCTTTCGCATACATTATCTACACCAACTGTTTTTTTAACAAATTCCGAAGCTTTAAAATCTCCCTGTACTTTACTCAGAATATCCTTATCAAATGCAAGGACCGGTATTCTGTATCTATCTCTCAGATTTCTGATTGCAGCCTCATCTTCCTTTAAATCAATGGTACATATCGCATACACATCATCTATATCTATGTCATTATCTCTAAGGGTTTCCAGAAAGAATTCCTCAACCTTAACACTATCCTTATCCCTTTTCATTCCCAGACCAACAGTATATCTCTTCGGCCGCATGAGGAGAGAATATTCTGCATCAGTTTCATCAGCTACGACTATATCCACCCTTTCTTCAGGAGGAAAATCCTTGATTGATAGCGTAATCTTTTTATCTTCAAGAGCCTTTACTGAAACCTTTTTTATTCCCTCGCGAGATGCAAGCTGCAACCTGTTTTCAACTGCAAATGTATCAACTGAAAACGAATTATTTACATCTGTCGAAGTCGTAATAACAGGAATAGCCCCAAGGCACTCTGCTATTACAGCAGCAAGCTTATTAGCGCCTCCTGCATGGCCCGCTAAAATAGGAATCACAAACTGTCCATTATCATCAATAACAATAACCGGACAGTCGCTTAGCTTGTCTCTTGCAACCCTTGAAACGGCCCTGACTGCTATTCCTGCTGCACCAACAAATATAAGAGCATTTCCGGACTGAAATACCGAAGCCGTCCATTCTCCAACAGACTGTGAAAGTCTGGTAAAACCCGGTCTGATTTCATCAGTATCCTTTGAAATAAAAGCACAAGCTTCTTCAAGACCCTTTTCCTTTAATCCTGTATTTAGTTTTTCTATAACGTCTTCCCCATGATGAGTAAAACAAACTGCTATTTTCTTCATACTTCAGTTTTATCTGCCCTTCTAAACTCAGTTGAAAACCCTGGATCATATAGTTTTGATCTTTCGTATGCATTTGTTTTTATTGCATCACCTATCAGAACCACCGCCGTTTTTGTAATCTTCTCTTTTCTAACCTTCTCGGCCATTTCTCCAATAGTACACACTATCTTCTTTTCCTCCGGCCAGGTTGCTTTATATACAATTGCTGCCGGCGTTTCTTTTGTGTAACCACCCTTTATCAGTTTGACAGCTAATTCATCTATCATTCCAACACTAAGGTATATAGCCATTGAAGCTCCATGCTGTGCCAATCGTTCCATCTGTTCTTTCTCAGGAACCTTCGTTTTCCCTTCAAGCCTTGTTATTATCAGAGTCTGGGATACATTTGGCAGAGTGTATTCAAGACTCAGGCTGGCCGCCGCTCCAAATGCAGCAGTAACTCCGGGACAGGATTCATATTTAATATTTTCTCTGTCCAGAATATCCATCTGCTCACGAACAGCTCCATAAACACTTGGCTCACCCGTATGCAGCCGCACAACTTCCTTACCAGCCTTTACAGCTTTTATCATCACATCCATCACATCTTCTAAGGTCATAAATGCACTATTATGAATCTCGGCATCCTCTCTGGCGTATTTGAGAAGCTCAGGATTTACAAGACTGCCAGCATATATAATAACATCAGCCTTCTTCAGAAGTTCCATACCTCTTACAGTTATAAGATCAACTGCGCCCGGGCCAGCTCCGACAAAATTAACCATTCTTCTAATCCTTTCTATATTCCTTTCGCTTCCTTCAGGAATTCCTCTGCGCTTTCAGTCTGACCGAGAAGACCAAACTTATTTGAATAAACCATGCACTGAATCTCAAGCTCTTCCCCGCCTCGCTTATTCAGATAATAATCTATCTTCTCCATAATAGATTCAAAACATTTCTCTTCTATTTCTTCACTTCTGAGAACCTGAATAGCTTCTTCTGTAGAAACACAGTTCAAAATGTCCATAAGCGTACCATTTGATGCTCCACTTTTAATAGCCGCCGCTGCCATTAATTCCATTCTGCAGTCAGCCTCTTTGGAATGAGTATTCATGATACCCCCGGAAATCTTTATAAGCTTTCCTACATGCCCACATAGGAGCATTTTCCTAAAGCCCAGTTCCTTTGCCATATCAATAGTATCGCCGATATAATTCGAACATTTTACAGCCTTATCCAGATCATAGTCGTAGCTCTCCTTCATAAAATCCAGACCATAATTTCCCGGAGATACTACTACAACATTCTGCCCCATCTCTCTCATCTGCCGAAGTTCTACCTTTATTGTATCAAGAAGCGCTTTCGTACTCATAGGTTCAACTATTCCCGTTGTTCCAATAATAGAAATGCCTCCCTCGATTCCAAGCTTTGGATTAAATGTTTTCTTAGCCAGCTCCTCTCCATCAGGAACTGATATCTCAACCCTAAGCTCTCCCTGATAATCAAAAATATCGATTATTTGTCTGACCTCAGCCTCTATCATCTGCCTTGGAACACTGTTTATCGCTGCATTTCCAATAGGCTGATCAAGTCCCGGTCGGGTAACTCTTCCAACTCCATTTCCTCCATCAATAAATACCCTCTGTTCCGCGCAGTCTTTTTTTCCAAATGATACTTTCGAAAAAACAAGTGCCCCCTTCGTTATATCAGGATCATCCCCTGATTCCTTCCTGACTGCACAGCTAACCTCATTCTCTCCAATATGTATCTCTTCAATCAGAGGACAATACTTAATACCCGCAGGAGTATCTATCTCAATATTATTCTTTATATTTCCCGAAAGAAGCATGTAAGCAGCCGCCTTACTAGCCGCAGCCGCACAACTCCCAGTCGTAAACCCCTTGGTCATACCTTTTTTCCTTTGTATAAACTAATGTCACGGTAACTAATCAATTATATACTATACAGAACCGCATTGCATATCGCCGCGGCTATATTGCTTCCACCTTTTCTGCCTCTGTTTATAATGTATGGTACATCAGACTTTAAGAACAGCTCTTTTGCCCCGACCACATTTACAAATCCAACAGGAACGCCAATCACAAACTCAGGTGTATATATCTTCGCTTCCATCATTTCATGAAGCTTTATGAGTGCAGTGGGTGCATTTCCGATTGCAAATATTATCTTTCTATCCAGCTTTGACGCCTTCTCCATGGATACTGCCGCTCTGGTAATCCCTCTTTCCTTTGCTTCCTTTGCCACCTCTTCATCAGCCATAAAGCAAAAAACTTCTCCACCATAGGATGCGAGTTTTTTCTTATTGATTCCTGCCATCACCATATTTGTATCTGTCACAATACATGCACCATTTCTTATCATATTCTGCATTTTCTCTACTGCCCCATCTGAAAATGTAAGCGTAGATGCATACTCAAAATCAGCTGATGTATGAATGCATCTTTTGGTTACAAATGCAGTATTCGCATTCAGAATAATCCCCGATTCCTCTAGCTCCCGGGTAATTATTTCAAAGCTCTTTTTCTCTATTTCTTCCGGTCTAATATTCTCGTAATTCATTAGTCTTCCTCAATTACATCAGCATATTTATTAGTTATGGAATAACCTCAACATTCTTAAAAGGTATAGCGTTTCATAACTAGATTAATTGAAACTATTCACGGTTAATTCTCTCAGAACACGAATCAACTCTACGTTTTCTCTATGGCTTTTTACTGCTATTCTGTAAAATCCTTTTTGCAACCCAGAAAAATCACTGCAATCTCTTATAAGAATATTTTCTTCTAATAGTTTTTCGTACAGATTTTCCGGTCCTTTAAAAAATAAAAAAGAAGTATCACTGTCAAAAATCTTAAACCCTAGATTCTTTAGTTCATTTTGAAGATAGCTTCTTTCACAGCGTATCTCAGCTACTACCTTCTGAATAAAATCAGTTTCTGTAATTACTCTCATTCCTTCCCTTATGGCAGCTTCACTCGTTACAGAAAGATTCCATTCAGGAAGTTGTTTTTTGATTCTCTGGATATTCTGTGGCGAGGATAAAACATACCCCATCCTTATCCCAGGCATAGCCAAAAGTTTTGTTAATGAACGAATAATTATTAGATTATCATACCTTCTAACAAGCTCAGCCCGATTAGCTTTTCCTGTATCCATGTCATATAAAGCTTTGTCTGACATAAGAAAAAAGCTTTCATCTATACACACATATGTATTATTACTCTTTGCCTTATCAAGTATTTTTATAAGAATATCCTCATCAATATTCCATCCTGTCGGATTAACCGGATCACACAGAAAAATCAAATCAATATCTTCATTTATTACATGCAAATCCTCTTCTGTTAATCTGAAGTCATTATCTTCTTCAAGCTGGTATTTTAGTATCCTCGACCTATTTTTTTCATAATTCTCATAGTCCGAATATTCAAGAGATTTCAGTGCATATTCATACCCAGAAAATACAGGTTCAAAAAGAAGTGCTTTTCTCGGTTTTACAGCTCTTACCACGGCCATCATGAGTTCAGAAGCACCATTTCCTGCGAAGACATAATTTCTGTTCAGCCCTAACGCAGTAGCCAAAATCTCTCTCAGCCCTTCCTGTTCCAGATCTGGGTATTTTGATGCCATTCCAATAGAATTCCTTATTGCATTTAAAATCTCCTCTTGAGGTCCGAGTGGATTCAGATTAACTGAGAAATCCATATTCACTTTATTTCTATAAATATCCCCACCATGTGACATATTTCTCTACCAAATTAAACTTCAAATCTATTACAAGTTTCTCTACCTGAGTAATACTCTTTATCAGCAAATCTATTCTGTTAGCTTAACAGTTCAGACTCAAAGATTATAGCATGATATATTAATTAATGAAACCAATTACAATTCACTTGTTATATTTTATCGCGTGTCTTATAATCAATTTAGGGTTTTGTGGTCTGTTAGGTAACGATTTGACAAAAGGAGGTGTTATGCATGATATCGAAAGAAAAAACAAAAGAAATTGATAAAATCGTTCAGATTTTAGATAAAGGAATTGATGATATGGAATCCGGCAGAGAACTTCCGGTTGATGATGCGTTTAATATGATTGACAAAATTATAGAGAGGAGAAAACTTGCTGGAGCGTAAGGTTTTTGTCACATATGAAGCCATCTATGACATTGTAGAAGCAAGAGAGTATATCAATCAGTACTTTGGTGCGGAAAGAGAATTACAATATAATAGCGATATCAAGAAAGAAATCAATTCACTTTCTACTGATGCTATGATGTATGCTTCTTCCGGATGTATGTATAGAGGGTATATCATATACAAAAAGCCGTTCTCCCCGGCAATTATCTTTTGGGTAGTAAAGAATGATGGTGTTCACGTTCTTAGAGTTCCAAGAGAAGAATTTGACTGGCAGAAATTTTTTGATACCCATCAAGATTACGAATATGAATATCCTAATAATGATGTTATAGATTAAAATAGTGTAATCTATAGAACTACAAAAAAATTAAATATTTTAGAACTCCAGTATCTAGATGTGGGTACTGGAGTTTTTTATCTGTACTCAGCTAAACATCTTCCGCATGGCTCATAACCCTGATTTTTTAATTCAAGCAAAGTGCCTTTATATTCCAGTTTATTATGTTCAGCCATATCGCCAACACTCTTACAATCCGGCAAATGTATCTTCATAGAACGTTTATTCAAAATAAATTTCATTTGTTTCTTTTCAAAGTCACATACATTTTCAGAATCATCTATTTGTTCTTCGGTAGTTGTTTCTGAAGTCTCTGATTCCGAAGTTGTTTCAGCTTCTGTTGACGGAGCCACGTTACTGTCACCGGTAGCATAGTCAATCTCTATTC
>JAILEL010000290.1 GCA_024687845.1 Eubacterium sp. | reverse complement strand
TGTCCTGAATGCGGTAAAGAGTTAAGTGATAAAGCAGCTGCATGTCCAAGTTGTGGATGTCCAATAGAAGAAATTATGGCTCAGCTTGAAAAGAATGAATCTGAGCGAAAAGAAAAAGAAGAAGCAAGAAAAAACGTTGATCCAAAGGTTAAGCGTAAGAAAATTACTACGATTATTATTTCAGTAGCAATAGTAGCTTTAGCTGTGATAGGATTTTGGCTTTTCGGAATTAAAATTCCAAGAGATAAAGCATACAAAGAATATGCAAAAGAAGTAGTTTCTTATAATAGTGTAATAGCAAATTATAATGAAACAGTTAATAAATATAATGAGGTTGCAGGTAAGGCTATTTCTGCCAATGAAGCTTTTGATGAAGTTATTGGTTCAGCACAGGAATTAGTAGATAGTGATGAAATATCATATTATGAAGATGCATTATCAACTCTTACGGATGGCATTAAGGATGCAAAGGACAGCAAAATACAATCGCCAGAGCTAAAGGCAGTTGTTACAGATATACAAGAAGATACAAAACTAAAGAAAGCAAAGGTTTCTGTAATAAAAACTGAAACTCAAAAAATAAGTGAACAAAAGACAACATATGCTAATGATACAGAAACAATTAAGTTGGAAATTGAAAAGATAGAAATACCAGACTATTCTGAGGCTATAACTAAACTTAGTGAACAGAGTAAAGCATTAGAGGAAAGTTATGCTATTCAAAGGCAAATAACTGCACCTTCAGAAGAATGGGTTTTAGCAAGGCTTGGAAGAGTTGAAGAAGTGGCAAAAATGGCTCCTGTTACAGAAGATAATGATCCAAATGGACAACTTAATAAAGCAGGAGGATATACTTCAACTGTCTATTTTAGTACAAGCTTGCTTGGGACACAGAAAATTAGTGGAGATAAGCTGATTGATGAGGGAACAGTAGCGGGAGGAGCAGTTGAAACATATAGAACAATAGAGGATGCACAAGATAGAGATTTATATCTTTCTGGTTTTGATGGGACAGCTTTTGCATCGGGATCTCATATGGTTCTTGGTACAATGGTAATTAGAACATCAGATAATTTAAAAGCATCTCAACAAGAAGCACTTACAAATGCGATAGTTGAAGCTATGATTTCTCTTAATGATGAAGATGTAGTTCCAACTGAAAAAATACAAGAAGAGGAAGAAGAACCTGTAGATCCATATGCTGGCTTAAGTAATAATGAAAAATTATGTAAGCAGTTAGCTGATGCAATTGAAAAAGCAGCTGCGGCAGAAGATGCATGTCGAGAAGCTATGCAGTCATTTGATTATAAGCCTTATATAGAGGGCGATTATGGCTCTATTTACTGTAAATATAAGGGCGGAGATGTTTTTGATAGCACATTGAAAGAACAAATGGGAGTAAGTAGTCTTGAACAATTAAAAGACAGAGTAGAAACAGATATCGATAAAAATAATATTGATATTAGATATAATTGGGAAAGTGATACATCCGTTGTGGTATATATTGAAGATAAAACAACGGGACAGGTTATAGCAGGAACAAAACTTTTCTAATATTACAGATTTGAGGATTCCTTTATTAAAAAACAAGATATGGAAGGAGAAAAAAGATGTTGCTTGGACCAGATGGACAAATCGTAAGTAAGATGACATGGGAAAAGTTTGCTTTATATCAGAGATGGGACGAATGGCCAGAACGTAAAGATGATCCACCTATGACTGTGGACTTTTCATTTTTTAAAGATGGAAAACTATATTATTGTACAAGCGAAGATCGTGGATTTGTCATTGTAGATAAGGATTGGAATAGACTTGGATATAATAAAAATTTACTTAAACTTTTAGAAACCCCTATATGGGATGGTAAATCTTTCCATGACTGTATTGATGAAATTCTTTTTGAAGAATAATAAAAGAGCGATTACTTTGGATAAAGTAATCGCTTTTTCTGTTCCGCAGGAACTCTAATCCTTCCTCTTAAGCGTAGCGCCTGGTCTTTG
>JAILEL010000262.1 GCA_024687845.1 Eubacterium sp. | reverse complement strand
GTGGGGAGAAGGCAGGCTGGAACCTTGTTTCAGGAATATCAATGGTAGTAGTATTTGGAAGCTGTGCTATAACATATTTCAATAAATATAAAAACGAAAAAAAAGAACATGCTGGTGAGTAAGTATAGGTTGGAGGAAGATACATGATGAGAGAATTACAAAAGTATATAGAAGGAACACTAAAATATCTGGAAGAAAATAAGAAAGCCAAAATACTTGTAGTAGCTTTATTAATTCTTGCAAGCTGCAAATCGGCATTTGAATTAGGAACACATATAGGTGAATTTTCTTTCTGGTTAATGCATTAAGAATGGGGGATACAACAATGACAAATACAGTAACAAAGACAAATAATAATGAATCAAAGATGCAGTCATTTTTTAAGGAAGATAATCCAAAGACACTTATGATACTCAATGGTTTTACAGCTTTTATCTGGACTCTCTGTACAGTAATGAAGCTTCATTCAATTATTACTTACAATCAGGAGACTAGTTCAAATTTATATCTAACAGGCGGTCTTGCATTATTCTATCTCGGAATGACACTTGGATATGCATGTAAGTATGCTAAGGCTAAGAAACAGGAAATGTAATAGTTGTTGAATTAGAGAAATAGTAAAATAATTAAGGCGTCATGATCTTGTTCGTGACGTCTTTTTTTCTGTTCAGATAAACTCTTATATGCTATATTGAGAATGCTAAAAAGGTAGAATGTATTATTAAGTGAAAAAAGAGGGCAAGAAAATGAAGATAGGAATAATAGGTTATGGCAGCATGGGTAAAATGCTCCTGTGGAAGTTTTCAGAATCTGGATTGTATGATCGAGAAAGTTTATTGGTTGCTAATCGTACACGTGAAAAACTAGGTGATGCGACATCAATTGCTACTATAAGCAGCAATAGTGAGATTGCAAAGAATGCTGATATAATATTTGTCTGTGTTCGGCCTGTTGATATGAAAACTGTACTAGCTGAAATAGCACCTTGCATCAGACGTGATGCTATGCTTGTTACATTGAACGGTAGTATAACATTTGAAATGATAAAAAATGTTATTAATCATAAAACTGCCAAGGTTATTCCAAGTGTTACGGCTGAGATTAATAAATCCCAAACTATCGTATGTTATAACGATATGGTAGAGCAGTCGGATAAGGATATTTTAACTTCTCTGCTTGGAATTTTAGGTGATGTTATAGAACTTCCAGAGAATGAAGTTGGAATGGGTTCGGAATTGGTAAGCTGTATGCCGGGATTTATGGCATCTATTTTCGATGTGATCTGTACTACTGCAGAGGAACATACTGATATTCCTCGTGAGAACATAATAAAAATGGTACTGAACACTATGTGTGGAACCGGTAGTCTTATGTTAGAGAAGGATATGACATTTGAAGAAGTTGTATCAAGAGTAGCAACAAAAGGCGGAATTACCGAAGAAGGAACTAAAGTTATATATAATCAGTTTCCACCAACTGTAGAGGAACTATTTAATAATACATTGGAAAAAAGAAGACTGACGGCTGAAAAAGCAAAGGAATCATTTGAGTAATTGAAATTTATTCTTGGTGAAAATATATGAAAAAGAATAGAGCGTTATTATGGTTAATTCCAATTTTAATAGTTTTAATAATTGATATAATAATTCTGGCCAGTGTTTTTAAGGCTGAATTTAATAGTATTCCGCCAGGGCAGCCGGGGCATCCAACGGGGTTGGCGACGGCTTTTGCAGCTGTTGTTTTATTAATTCCCACAGTTATTATTTCGGCGATTTTTATTTTCATAACAATAAAGAGGTATACAAAATTATCAAAGCATTATTTTGATAATGAACAAGCTGGTATAAAAAAGAAATCTTTTGAATTACCCTATAATGGTGGGAAAATATGGTGTGAACATTTAGATGGAATGGGTGCATATGAAGATGAAGTGATTATGAAATTTGTGGAAGATGTAAAAATGTTCTCAAGACCATCTATTTCTTCATATATTATAATTAATTTAGATAATACAGATATTACTGATCGAATAGTTGAAACAATAATATTCAATATTATGGGTATGGAAAAGCCGATTAGAAAAATAGCATTTGTTGGTGTTGCCAAGATATGGCATAAATCATTTAATATAATAACAGAAAAAGGGACTGTGATTACATTTCTTTCTGATTACGAAGAAGCTAAAGAGTGGTTATTATAGATTCAGAGGCGAAGGAATTAAGAATTTAATGGAGAAAAGGAAATATATGAATACAATTTTAACAGATATTCAGGAACAAATTCATAGTACTATAAAGGAAAATCTTCCGAATCTTTCCTTTAGTGAATTGGAAGAAAATGGAAAAGTTTATTACATGAATGGAAAAAACGGAACTGAATTTGATTGGTATGTCAATGAGCATCTTCCGTCATTTATGGTATTTTATAACGATGAGGATAATCTTGGTGTCGCTAAGGCAGATGTATACGAAGATGGAGGAATGATCATCTATCTTTTTGATGATCATGGAAAAAATTTCTTAAAGGAAGTTAAGGTATCCCTTGATGTTGAGAAATGTGATTTGCTAAGTCTTGCTGTATGCTTAAGACTTAATGCAGATGAAAAACGAATCTGGGATGCTTCACTTGAAAATATTGACAGCGATTATACTCCAAGTGATGCAGATAAACTAGAGTTTAATGATTTCAGGAAATATATGGAACCGGCTATCCGACGTAAAGAAATCATGGGTAAGCTTTGCGTAGTATCAAAGAAAATCACCCAGGATGGCTGGAAAGTTGGATATATGATGAGAACGGCTCCTCATGATGAAGAAGACAGTGGATGGGAATTCATGGCGGGGGACGAAGATGACGATTATATTAATGACATTGAAAATCATCGGCTTTGTGCTGTGCACTCAATTGTAGGGATTGATCCGGTAATATTAGGATATATTGATAACCCGGAAAATTCCAGATTTATTCGTGTATCCTCAGAATCTTTTGAAGAAGATAAGAACCAAAATCCATTCATGGAAAAATGGAAATAAAAATGATGGCTGAAAAAGAAAAGTTAACATTTTAAAGGCTAGACACACCGTGTCCGGTAAGAAAATACGGCATTTCTCGCTTTGTGTCGTGGATTTTTACGGACTTAAATTCTATCGTCAAGTCATACCTCGAATCACCAGATTCGTAGAAACCAAAATATTTTGAAAGGACTTTCAATATGGATCAGAAGAAGACGGGAGCATTTCTCCAGATTCTGCGAAAAGAAAAGGGACTAACTCAGGAAGAATTAGCTGAGAAATTTTCTGTAACAAGCAGAACTGTATCGAGATGGGAAACCGGAAGAAATATGCCGGACATTTCTCTACTTACGGAAATCGCTGACTTTTATGAAGTGGATGTCAGAGAAATAATTGAAGGGGAAAGAAAAAGCGAGATGATGGATGAAGAAGTAAAGGACGTAGCTGACAAGATGGCAGAATACGCCGATATGGAGAAGAGCAAACTATGTAAATGGGTACAAATCATAGGATTTATAGGTGTAATATTAGTTACATTATCTATTGTGCTTCAGGGTATCGGGTATGAGCCAGGGCTGAGATCAGGCATGGCAATTGCAGCATCATTTATAGCCCTGATAGCATTGGCGATAACAACTCTCTATGCAAATGGAGTTCTGGCTAAGCTGACAAAGAAAAAAGGATTTAACATATTTATTAAATTTTCGGTTTTCGCATTAGTATTAGTCAGTCTGAAATACATCTTAGGAATATTATATGTAGTTGGATATATATTTCATGGTATTTATGCGCCGCTTGGAAAAGTGGAAGGTATAGATAAGTACGATAAAACAAAACTGGTTGAGAAATACGCAGGTGACCTGAATTCCAAGCTGCTGCTTTTTCCGGACTCAGTGGACGGGGCAGTAGAAGCAGATTATCACCAGGGACTGAAGGAAGGTATATTTGATACAGATGGATATGTTTTTCTGGAAGTAAAATACAGCGATGCGGATTACGAGACAGAAAAGAATAGGCTGGCTGAAGTATCAAATGTGGTAGAAGATATTGATTGGAGTACTAATCAGACAATTACTAAAAACACCAAGAAGGTAAAATATGATGATGAAACCTATAACTATCCGGCCATCATTGCCAACGATGGATATAGTGATGCATATGAATATGCGCTGTTGGATGAAAAGAATGATACCATAATATATGTAGCACTCAGTTATCCAGAGTTTTATCAGATGTCCAAATATAAAGATTATCTCAAAGAGAACAGATCAGAATACAAGATAGACGACACATTAGATCGATTTACCATATACTACTAATATCAAGAAGCAACAACATTTTTTGATATGTATAGTTCGAATTTTTTTGATATTTATAGTTCGAATTCGATCGGTTCATAAAAAGCTTCTCGACTGTTCTTTCTAGGCTTAATAGTGACTTTTTTATAACTTAAACCTATTTGCCCATAGTTATCAAAAGTTGTTGTTTCAGGTAAATCTTTTTCAAGAATAACATTATCATCAGCATCAAAAACTTTAAGTAAAGGAAAGAATTTAAAGTTATCAAGATATCTCAAATAAAGAACTGCTCTTCCTTTTGAAGTAACTTTCTCTTTATATTTCATCAACATGTTAGCTCCCTGAGTTACTGCTTCTGACACGCACTCGGATATTTTAGTCTCTTCAAACTCTGGTGTGGCAAATTGTGTTTTCAAAGTTTTCTCAAGTAGTTCTATTACTGTAGGGACACAATCCTTTGTTAAAAGACTATCGTATGTTTCTTGGCTGATTCCAATGTCATAATAACGGTACCATGGATGAATCTTGTCGATACTTCTGCCGGCTAAGCATATTGATCCTTCATCTTTACATGTTGTTAGATTAATATACAGGTGATGGAAGTCTCCCATGGAAAATTCATTTTCTCTAAGTTTCATACAAATCCTGGTTGCTATGCAATTCAATTCTTGATTGTAAAAACCTTCCGGATGAGAATTAAAATCTACGTTTTCAATTGTACTTCTGTATATTCTAATATTTCTTATAGTAGCCATCGAAAATCTCCTAGTACCAGTTAGTTATCTATTATATGTATTTATAGTAGATTGGACCAATTATATCATATTTATTCTATTCAGAGTATAAATGTTATGATATAGTTGGAAAATGGAATTAGAGCAATTAAGGAAAGAGAAAATGATTATTATCCCTGAAAATATACAGAATTTAATAACAGGAAAATCCTACGAGGTCGATGACATCGGCAAGTCTGGTTCGAAGATTATAATCTTTGACGATATGGTTCTCAAGATTGAAAAGTATCGTGTCGAAAATGACTCTTCAGTCGAAATGATGCGCTGGCTTGAGGGAAAGATTCCTGCACCGAAGGTAATCTGCTATGAATCTGATGGCGAGTATCAGTATCTACTGATGAGTAAAGTTAAGGGCACAATGTCCTGCGATGAGTATTATATGAATCATCCAAAGGAACTGTTCAAGCTTTTGGCAGAAGCGTTACATATGCTATGGAGCGTTGACATTTCCGATTGTCCGGGGATTAGGGATTTAGATGCGGATTTGAAAGAGGCGAAATACCGAGTGGAAAATAACCGGGTAGATATGAGCGACTCAGAGCCAACGACCTTCGGCGAAGGTGGTATGTTCAAGAATTCGGAAGAGTTATATCAGTGGCTGGTTGATAATCGCCCTGATTTTGAACCAGTACTTTCACACGGCGACTTCTGCCTTCCGAACATTATCTTTGAGAATGGAAAGATAAGCGGATTCATTGATATTGGTGACATAGGTGTGGGCGATAAATGGAAGGACATCGCACTTTGCTACAGGAGCCTAAAGCATAATTCAGACGGAACATTTGGCGGACTTACATATCCCGACTTTAATCCGGAAGGATTATTCGAAGCACTCGGAATCGAGCCGAATTGGGAAAAGATAAATTACTTTATTCTATTAGATGAACTATTTTAAAACTTTTTAATGGAGTAAAAATTCTTTGTCTTGGATTTGGTATGTGGCAGACTCCTGCACACATCCTTGAATGTGGCGAATCGATCCTTATAACCATTTCTTCTGTTATTCTTTTCTATGATACCATCAAGGGCCTTGATAGTTTTCTCGATACTTTCCTTTGCATCCTTAGCCAGCATATATCTCTCATAGCCGTTACTGGTCTTAGACAGTTTCATTATCTTTCGTTCATTTTTGGTCCTAAGATAATCATTGCAGGCTTTAAGCGACTTCTGCTGTTGAAAGATCAAATCCATAAAGCATGTTTTTATAGACGTTACGATTAAGATTTTCAATTATTTTTGCTGTTGACTCAGTAATTACTGTCATGTTTTCCAGAAGTATTCCAGAATTACCGTAAGCGTGCTCAAGTGTTCCAAAGCTGGTATCATTATCTATTCCAACTACACCTGTAACATTTCCGCATCCTAGAAGGTCAGCTACCATAGTTGTAGCTGAGTTTCTCTTTTCAATCTTGGATTTCTGATTGATACCATAATTAGTATTCAATCCTATGCCATTATCAATCCTTACAGCGTTATTAAAATAATCCATGAACGATACAAGCTCGTCATGATTCATTCTCCTAATTAAATCTAAAAATGCTCCTTCCCGCTCATTCGGAATTGAACAGTCTTCACTCTGATATTGTTCTTGTAGTGCAGTATACATATCTTCTTTAAATTTTTTTCTATTTTCTTTATATGAAAAACCTGCAAAGTCCTTTTTCAAATTTATTGAAAATGCGATTATAAAAATCCTCATTAAGAAGCAGTTCCTCAGCAATAGTTTTTTTCAGATCAGCTTTTTTAGTGTTAGCATCTCTAGTGTTATTTTGATTGCCCAGATTAGCAATTTGCTCTTCCAAATCATTCTTTTTTGAAGAAAGACTTTTTATCTTCTTGTTAAGCTCGAAAATGACATCTCTATAAGCCTTGTTCATCTTATTCAGTTCTTCATCTGTAAGTGGTGACTTCTTCTTCCTCTGAGGAATAGCGGAATCTAAGTTTCTGAAGGCTTCATACAGATCTTGCTCCCCTTTGTCTTTTTTATTGCTGCTCTATATGCATCTTTTCTTTTTGCCATCTTGGTTTTCTCTCCCATGATATTACCTCCGTACATTATCCAGTACATGTATGTCTTATGGCGTCTAAAATTTCGTTTGACACCAATGTCCATATATTTCTTTCACATAACTATACTATACATCACTAAGAGCAACAAAAGAGCAACCTTACTGTGCAGGTCGGAAGGCATGAGTTATTATTTTTATAATGATTATATAAATAATGGTGGTTGCAAGAAGTGGGAGTACTGTCTCAAGACTTTCCATCCTTATTTTATCAAAGGTCTTAACCATGTCTTGAACCGCAACATAACCGACCACTGCACTGGCCTTGATAACCGTTACAAGATTATCTCTGAAATCCTCGAGAAGATCATTACCGCAGGCTCTGAGTAATCGATTTATGAATTCTTTATCATCAAAATATTCAAGCCGATAGTCCTCGGCTATCTTTCCTTCTTCAACTCTACGGGAATTCTTATCTATATTTCGGTAGCTCATTTCAGCAAAAGCAAATGTGAAACCAGTAATCGAAGCAATTATTCCTCCAATAAACAAATCCCTATAAAAAGCATAGTAGAGAATCATGATCAGTACTATAGATGGAACACCCTGAGTTATCCAAAGAATAGCCTTGCAAATGAATTTGATAAAGAGAGTTCCTCGTTTGGCCCCCTTGTAAAGCAGGAAACCAAATGGTGAACCAAAAAGCACTGCAAAAAGACTTATAATAAGAGTAACAGCGATTCCATTTGTGAAGAGCATATAACGTCTATCTTCAATGAAGGCTTTTCTGAAATGTCTCTTCAGGTTGGCAATCCTGCTTTCACGCTGTAAATTGTTATTATTAATGACTTCTGTTGAATCTCTTTGACCTAAAGTATCCTGGCTTTTTACTTCGCTGTCAGCATCCGGATTAGTAGCTTCGTCTTTAGATACATTATTAACCCTGGCGGTTTTTTTATTTAGAACACATACTGCTACGCCGCCTCTATATACGGGGCTGCAGAAGTTTAAAGATTTCTTTCTCTCATCGGTAATAGTTATTCCACCACATCCAAGATCATACGTACCATTAGATACACCAGTCTGCATATTGGCAAAATCTGTCATATCTATGGATACTTCGTACCCATATTCCTTGCAGAAATCAACTAAAATATCTATTTCATATCCTACGGGTTTTCCAGCTGACATATAAGCAAATGGAATACTTCCATCATCGTCAAGTGCAAGTCTAAGAATCTTTTTATTGTTAGAGTCTTCTGTAACATCAGAGGCATTAGTATTTTCGGCAGCTTCAGCATCATTGGTAAAACTGATAGCAGCTTCTGCAGCTATCGGCAGAGCTTCACTAGTTTTATTGTCGGTTCGGTCGCCAAACCATTTGCTGTCAAGCTCTGCAAGAGTCCCATCAAAGCGAAGCTTTGTGATATATTCACTGAAGCGCTGACTAAGCGCATAGCCATCTTCATTTTTGGAAAAAATAAAGGAATAGTAGGAGTCTTCGAGATATTCATCCATCATCTGAAACTGATCTGTAGATCTCATCATCGCTCTGATTATAGCATCATCATCAACGACAGCATCTATACTTCCTAGAGACAGTGCTTTGAAAGCAGCTTCTCTGGTTTCATAATAGGAAATCTTAGCATTGGGAAGATGCTGCTTCACCTGATCTCCAAAGATAAATCCTTCTACGACACCTATAGTTACATCACTATTATTTAATTCGTCGATGCTTTTCTTATCACAAAGTTTAGTATCTGAGCTTATAAGCTTGCTTGCACCAGCTGCATGCACGGGACTCACTGACAGGCAGATGCTGACTACAAATATTAACATGAGGGCAAATGTATATAATGCTTTCATATTACAACATATAAAATTATCTCTTACAAAATACGGCCTATTCTTCATAAAATTTAGTCTCCCATATTAAGTCTTCATTTAATTTGCGCACTCAGCTTCTATTTCCTCTGCATATGAAGCTCTTTCGAAGGCGAGGGTATAATAATTATCACAATATGGATCAAAAGGAACTTCGTAAAGCTTAAGCCATGCATAGCAGGCATCTGGTACATTGCCAGAGCTTCGAAGCTGGGCGTCCAGCGATGCAAATTCATCGCTTTCCAGAAGATATATCACATAATGCGCCTGCATATCCGGGTCACCAATATTAAAGCGATAGTTTTCACCTGCGCCACCAGGAGCGAACCACTGTTCAGCAAACTGGAACAGCTCTTCCTTTTTAATGTAGGCAGTGTATTGAGCATAGCCGTAGCCGCCATCTACATTTACCCATTGATAATAATCATTATAGTAACCATTTGACATATCATAAGCTCGTGACTCAAGAAAATCCTGTCTGCTTACAACACCGCTGTTAACGTCGTCTGTATAGGTAAGGTCATCCACACCCCAGAAGTCATTATTATAATCTTCTAGATTATATGCATTGAAATGTGATTCCGTCCGAAGATTGCACATAACTCCCAGTACTGCATTTGTGTTTCCATCATAATGTTCAATGAGAAGATCCCACAAACGCTGCTGTTCAGATATTTCGTCAGCTTCTGAATAAGTTTTTTCAGGCTTCAGGTTATCCACAACTTCTATCGAGGCGTCGGATAAAGTGGCTATTTCATTATTATTTTCAATGACTCCTTTACGCTTTAAACCGGAAGATGGAAGAACATTTTGCATTAGAACAAAAATAGCGATAAGACAGATAAAACCAACGCTTATGGTTACAGCTTTTCTTTTTCCAAAAAGATTTTTATCATCATTTTCAGCGCGCTTCAGACGGTTTTCCAGAATGATCCTTTGATCACTTTCATATTTTCTTACTCGTTCATCGTAAATCTGCCTTTTTTCATCCACTCGTTTCCTATGCTTCTCAGTTCGTTCGTCTCTCCTATGCCTGACTGAAGACAGTCGATCATCAGTTCTTTCAGTCATCTGAGTAAAGCGTGCCTTTTTGACCTCGTCATCCTTTATTATCTTTTCTTCTATAAAGCGGCGGCGATCTTCAATCCTTTTATCCCGCGAGGCTCTGTTTTTTCTTAAAACCTCTTCATCCAGGTTCCTGAGAGAATCCAGCCTTTTATCATTTTTACTAAGAAATTTATCTCTATTCTTAGAACGGGATTCCATACGTTCTAGATTCCTGTTATAACTACGTTCAGCCCTCACAACATGAGACGAGGTATTAGTGCTTTTCTTATTATAGTAATTCTTTGAATCTGACATAAAGTCACCTTCCAAATCTAAAATTTGTAAAAAAAGAACAAACCATCCTTTATTATATCATGTGAAAAGACCCACTAACACACTTTTTGTATGAATTATGTCATTAATATGGTACAATGGGTAACGATTTATCAAAGATAAATCGTTGCTCCGAGCAAAGCGAGGATACGCTGTGCAAAGCACAGCCAAGACTTACGAAGTAAGGATTGCATATCTGCAAAGCAGATATGGTACAATAGGCTTTTAAAATAATATTTTCTAAATGTTTGGCAGTTTTTAATGGAAAGGATTAATATATGGAACTTGGTAAATGGAATATTCTGAGAATTGACAGAATTAAAGAGGTTGGTGCGTACCTTACTGATGGTAAAGGCCTGCTTGATAAGGATGGAAATGTAACTGCCGAGGATGTGCTTCTTCCAACAAGACAGATTCCACCAGAACTTGAGATAGGAGACAATGTCAGAGTTTTCCTATATATGGATTCGGAAGACCGTCCAATCGCCACAACTCACGAGCCGCTAATAGTACTGGGCGAGATCAAGAGACTTAAGGTTAAGTCAGTAACGGATATCGGTGCATTTCTTGATTGGGGACTCAGCAGGGATCTGTTCCTGCCCTTTAAGGAGCAGACTGTGAAGGTTCAGCAGGAAAAATCCTATCTTGTAAAGCTGTATAAGGATAAAACAGGAAGACTTGCTGCTTCTATGAAGATTTCTGATGCACTTGGTAAATACAACCCTGCTAATGATGAAGCAGAAGATAAGGATTCAGCCTCAAAATGTGAACCACTCAAAAGAGGCGATCATGTAAAGGGTGTAGTTTATAATATCAAGAAGGATTTTGGTGCATTTGTGGCATTAAAGTTTGAAGAAAATGCTTCTGATAATAATGCAGTCTACAAGTATTCAGGTCTTATTCATTCGAATGAAATCTTTGAAAATCTGTATGTTGGTGATGAGGTAAGCTGCAGAATTGTTAAGATTCGAGATGATGGAAAGATGGATCTTGCAATGCGTGATGAGATTCCTAAGCAGATGGAAAAAGATGCGGAAATGGTAAGAGACATAATAGCCAGCTATGGTGGCAAGCTTCCGTTTACAGATAAGGCAGACGCAGCTCTTATAAAGAAAGAATTTGGAATAAGTAAAAATGCATTTAAAAGGGCAGTCGGAAGACTTCTGAAGGAAGGCATTGTGAAGATTACAGAGAGTGGGATTGAACTTACTACATTATGAAAATCACATATATAGTATATATGAGTAACTTCATAGGTTACTCTTCTATAAAGGAGGAAAAGAAAATGAAAGAAATTATATCAACTGATAAGGCTCCTGCTGCTATTGGACCTTATTCACAGGCTGTTAAGGTAGGAAATCTGCTTTTTACATCGGGAATGATTCCGATTGATCCAGCTACCAATACCCTTGTTGAAGGTGGTATCGAGATTCAGGCTGAGAGGGCGCTTGAAAATGTAAAAGCTCTTCTTGAGGCATCTGGAACTTCACTCGGAAATGTTGTAAAAACTGTTGTGTTCATTAAGAATATGGATGATTTTGCAAAGGTAAATGAGATCTACGCAAAGTATTTTACTGAGAATTTCCCTGCAAGAAGCTGCGTAGAGGTTGCACGTCTTCCGAAGGATGTGCTGATTGAGATTGAAGCAATCGCTGAGCTGTGAGAAACTATTCCGGGTTGACCGGAAATAGTAATGCTTAATTAAATGGTAAGGAAGTAAGACACTGGGATGACGGGAGAAAGTGGCAAGGTTCACATTATAATAAAAGAAGAAAGAGATTCCTTTATACAGGAATTTAATACATTTTTAGATGAACATGGGGATGGTTATCTCCTTGTTCTTTCCCCACAGGATCGTATTTCGGGGGAGGTTCTGGAAGATATCAGCCAGCAGGGAGAGGAGAATGTTCTAAGCGGCAGAGCTGGAGAACGAGCCTACTCTTTGGCAAATGAGCTTGCAGATTACCTTGATGAAAATCCGGAGGCGGCACTCGTCACCCCTAAAACTTTCTTTGATTTTCCAGACCGGATAACTGGAGTAATGATAAGGCTTAGTGTGATTTCAGAAATCAGCAGGGCTGAAGGAGGGAAACTCCGACTTAGAAGTCAGCTAAAATATAATTATGAAGCTGATTTTCTGCTCAGACTGATAGAAAATCATGCATTTTTAGTTAAACAGAAAACTAAGCTGAAGTATAAACAGGGTGAACCTGGTGACGAGGATTTCCGTGAATTTATCGGAATCTATGATAAGGTCTGGTATCTAAACAACATGAAGGATTTTCTTCTTCCCATGCTGGAAGGATATAAGCAAAAGGGCGATATCCCTTATATTGTTCAGCTCTATTCCATGTATAATATAAAATGCAGGCTGGATGCTAACAAGAATAATGCCAACAGGCATATTCTGAATGAAGAAGAGATTCAGATATTTAAAGAAAGAATCAATCAGGTGCTTTCATATATTGATGATGAGATCATTATGAGCGTACTCAGATATCCTGTCTATAAACGTGATTTTCAGTTAAGCAGGATGCTTCTAAGACTGAAATACTTTGGCGCTGAAGAGGGGAGCAGTACCGACTCTCATGATGCTGCTCAGAACATAAGACCATGTCCCGGAACAACCTTCAAGGGCTTTGAAGCCTTGCAGGATATGGAGGAATATCTTGCTGAGTTGGACTATATTCCTGAAGACTTCTTCCACACCGTAAATGTAAGATATCCTGCACTATTTATAATGCAAAATGGACTGCCGGTTCACAGCAGTTCAGTCCTTAGATGTAATATCCAGTTTATGGACTACCGGAATGGATGTCTTGAAATAGATGGTTCATTTCCAGATATCTATTATAGAGATAAGATAAAATATTATTTTGAGATAAATGGAAGACGCTATGAGCCTGAGTGGTGTGAGAGATACAGCCTTACGAAATATTTCGGTGAGTCTGCCTACAAGAGATATCCTTTTCATGTAAGCATTCCAATAGATGATATCTATGACAGCGTATTTAAGAAAGAACGAAATGTTTTAAGGTTCTTCATAGAATACGATTCTTCTCCATATGAGATAGCATATGAATTCAAGTCACATACTAGCAGACTTGCAGCTTATCCGATAAATAGCTACTGGCACGCTGGAAAATGGCTTCTTACCACAAGTCAGATTGAAACTGAAAAGGGTGGTCATCTAGCTACCGGCATCGTGATCTCCGAATACAGCTGGAGCGACATGGCATCCAAAGAAATAGCAACCGGATGGGAGCTTCTGACTTCTTTTAAAATGCATCGTTTCAGATTCTGGCTTCAGAGGGCTGCATGGGTCATTACAAGACCATATTTTAAGAATAAAGATATCTGGATGTTTTTCGATAAGATTTACAAGGGTGGAGATTCTTCTGAATATCTGTACAAATATGCCTGCAAGATGCAGGAGGAGAAAAATCAAAACAGAAAGAAGAGAAAGCTCTACTACCTTCTCGACAAATCATCTACTGATTATGAACGTCTGAAAAATGAGGGTTACAAACCTCTGAAGAGAGGCAGCTTCCTTCACAGACTTGTATTCCTTAATGCAAATATGATGGTCGTTTCCAACTCTACAGTATTTGCATTCAATGATTATTATCTGGAGAATTCGAGATATATCAGAGGAATTGTAGATTTTCATACAGTCTGTGTTCAGCATGGACTATCTGTTCAGAAGATAGCTCTGGCACAGCAGAGACTCAGGGACAACACAAGATTATATTTCTGTGCTTCCCGATATGAGATAGAGAATCTGTCGCGTCCTGTATATGACTATGTGGGATATGATGCGCTCAGGCTTACGGGAGTTCCGAGATATGATGGTTTGATCGATAATGACAAGAAGCAGATTATGATCTCCCCAACATGGAGAATGCAGTCGGCAATGCTTGTAACTAAGAATGAGGGAGTGCAGAGGGATTATAATCCAAACTTCAGGGATACTCCTTATTTCAAGGTTTATAACCGTCTGATAAATGATAAAAAGCTTATTGCAGCCGCGAAGAAGTATGGTTACAGAATAGCGTATGTTCTGCATCCTATTGTAAGCTCTCAGGCTGAGGATTTTGATAAAAATGATTTTGTAGATATCATTCCATCCGTGGGTGATATGAGCTATGAAAAAATGTTCTGTGAGTCCAGTCTGATGGTAACGGATTATAGCGGAATCCAGTTCGATTTTGCCTACATGAGGAAACCGCTTGTATATTATCATCCGGATGAACTGGAAGCACATTATGAAGAAGGTACATTTCACTATGATACCATGGCCTTTGGAGAGATTGTTCATAAGAAGGATGAACTGGTAGAGCTTCTGGTGGATTATATGAAAGAAGGCTGCAAGATGAAGGAACTCTACAAGATGAGAGCTGATGACTTCTTTGAATTTGATGACAGAAATAACTGTCAGAGAATCTATGATGAGATAGAAAAATACTGCCTGGAGCATGAATAATTACCGAAAATAACTGATAGAAAGGATCATATATAATAATGAATAGTAACGATGTATGGAAGCTTCTGAAGATTGAACCAACTGTTGATAAGGATATGATTCTTTCAGCATATAGAACTGAGGTTGTGAAGAATAATCCAGAGGATAATCCGGAAGGATTTAAAATGCTGCGAGAGGCATTTGAAGAAGCTATGAGACTGAGTGACGAAGCTGAAAAAACCAGCTCTGCCAATAGCGACGCGGGTGAGGGAGTTGATAATCCATATGAGGATGGTCCGGCTTCAGAGGAAGGCTTCATGACAGATGGAGTAAAGACTGAATTCGATGTGCATATGGATAAAGCCGATACCATCTATCGTGATCTCAGCAGACGTCTTGACATAAATGAGTGGGAGCAGTGGCTCAGTGACCCTATCTGCAGTGAACTTGATACTGCCGATGCCATGCGTGAAAAATTCCTTGCTTATACAATGGGACATTTTCAGTATCCTTACAAAATCTGGGCAGCCTTTGACAAGGCATTTAATATTACCGAAGAGAAAAAAAATCTGGTTGAAATGTTTCCGGAAGAATTCATCAACTTTATTATCTTCCGTGCGGCAAATGAAGACTTTTTCGATTATTTTGAGCTGGCTGAAAGGGCAAAATATGAGGAGAGATTTGGGGACATTTTCCCTGAAATAAATGTGGAAGCTGAGCCGGGGCTGTTTGAGAAGGATAAGTACTCAGTTGAAGAAGATAATTATATTCAGTATGGACTTAACATCGTTAATTATGTTGATAGAATCATTCAGTTTAAGTATATGAAAGAAACCAGAATGAAGGATGAGGACGATGAGGATTACAATGATGAGGAGATAAGCCAGCAGTATCATTTGTCAGTTGAACTCCTTAAGGGTGCCCTTGAGAATATGGTTTCTGAAAAACTGTGGCATCCTATGGAGCTTGCAGGATATATCCGCCTTCTTGAGCTGGACGGGAGTTTGCAGGAAGCAGGTGAGCTTGCAGAGAAGGTTCTATTCAGTGACGATGAAATGCTTTCTGATTATTACCTTAAAGCCATGTCTGCTTATGTTACTATGAGAGCTCTTTGGGAGAAATGCACTCTTGAGCATCAGGAGGAAGAAATCCTTGAACGTTCACAGCAGGAGCTGGATAAGATTCTAAGTGACAGAGAATCATTTATCATGGCCCTTGTCGCAAAGGGAATGATGTATCTTGTAAAGGGTGAAATGGAAAATGCCAGCAATGCTGTTATAAAATCGTTGGATGTTAATTCCAGAAATAACGAAGCAATCAAGCTTCTAAAGAAGATAAGTGCCGTAACCGTAGAATTATATGAGAAGAAAATCCAGAGTGGGGAAGCTACCAATAAAGAAAAAATGGAGCTTGCCTGGGCATATTTCAGAACTGAAAATACTGAAGGTGTTTTCAGAATACTCGATAATATCGAACCGGATGATGAAATATTCTATGGATACAATAACCTTTATGGCAGAAGTCTTTTCAATGACAAAAAGTTTGATGAAGCATATCCATATATTCAGAAATGGGTGGATATGATTGACAAACTTCACAAGAAGAAGAATGCTGGCGAGGAACTAAGTGCTAAAGAAAGTGAACGTCTCGAAAGAACTGCATTCTGCTACTATATATTAGCTGCCTGCAACGAGGAACTTGGAAAAAACGACGAGGCAATAGTCTTCTATAAGAGGGCAGTTATGTACCTGGAGGATAAATATAAGGACTTAAATGAACTTCTGTTCTATATGGAATCCCTTGGAAAGCTCTATACTAAAATGGAAGATCATAGTGCTGCTTTGGAGGTATGGAATAAGATCCTTGAAAAGTCTGATCGCTGTGTACCGGCGTATGTGCATAGACAGGAAACTGCATATGAGCTAAGAAATGCTCAGATGGTCATAGATGATTACTACAATATCATCAGAGATGTTCCTCAATATAAAAAAGCATATGTTTTAGCTGCAAAGGTTTTCTCTATTTATAATCAGCATAAAGACGTTATTTCAGTAGTTGACAGGGCTGAGAAGGAGGAAATCGACAGCGATGAGCTGAGACTTTTTAAAGCTAAGGCTTTATCCAGAGAAGGAAAGCAGGCCGAAGCTTATGAATTATTTAAAAAGATTCAGAAAAATGTAGATGAGGACGAAACTGATATAGAAAGCATTATAGATTACTATGCGGATATAGCATATTTCCTTGTGAACTATCGTGATGAAAACGGTAAGAGAACGAAGCTGAACGAGCTTGAAAAGTATCTTGATAAAGGCTTTGAATTAGATAAGAAAAACAAGAGACTTCTCTGGGTAGAAACTGATTATAAGGAATTTACAGGTAGCAAGGCAGATAGCGTTTATAAGGAAATGCTGGAGTACTATCCTGATGATGATAATATTCATTTTGAATATGGTGAATATCTGAGGAGGGATAAGAGGTCAAAAGAGGCTGAGGCTCAGTATAAGAAATGCTTAAAAATGAATCCTGAGCATATAGCAGTAAATAATCGACTGATGGATATTTATCAGGATAAATTCTCTGAACTTGAGAACTTTGATTATTATCATAAGTCAGTGGCACATGCCACGAGACAGCTTGAGATTAAGGAAGATGATTATTATAGAATCGAGAGAGCGCTTGAATATATTGAGGGCTATGAGTTTGAAAAGGCAGAGCAAGACTGCCGTCGGGCTATAGAAATAGATCCAAATAATGAGTATGCATATAATGCACTCGGTGTTACATTTCTCAGAAGACGCAGATTCGAGGAAGCGGAAGAAGCCTTCAAGAAAGCAATCGAAATTATGGAAGACGATGAAACACCGACTCCATTTGTCAATCTGTCAAAGGTTTATGAGTCAGTACATAAATATGAAGATGCTATACGTGTTCTTCAGGAATGCATTGACAGATTCGGAATGGCTATTAATCGTAAGGAAGACATCAAGCGTATCTATATGAAGGCCCGCGATGCTAAGAATGCGCTAGCAACCATCGATGAACTGCTTCAGTTATATAAGGAAAAGTATGAAAAGACAAAGAATAAATGGTATTTAAAGAATATAGTTTCCTGCCTTATTGATAAAACTGAAGCCTGTTATATGCTTGGGGACGAGAAAAAGACTGATGAGGTATTCAATAAGGAGCTTATGGGGCTGCTTAAGGCTTATGGTTATCTTGATAAGCATTTAGATACAAGATTTTCCGGAAATGATAAGGATGTAGCTTCGGAGATTTTCCGTTCTCTTGCTAATGAATATCTGCTTTTCTTCCAGAATAAAAGGAAAGCAATCGAATATTATAAGAAGAGCATTAGTATGAAGCAGGAACATCCTGTAGTGGATTCTTATGTGAAGGGGCTTTTTAAGGAAGGGTATCCTATAGTTGCCAAGGATGGTGGTATAAATCTTCTTGTAAAAGCTGGGATAGAAGACCTTGAAGACCTTAGAGACTTTGTTGAACTTCTTAGAAGTTATGCGACAGCATGCTACGCTGATGGTAATAAAGCTATGGCCAAATATGTTGCAGAACAGGCATTTATGGCTATTGCGAAGACAAATGGAACCGTTGAAAATTACGTTTCGATACCGGCAGTGAGCCCACTCAGATATAGTCATGTTGCTATGCTGTATTTCCTTAAAGGCGATGAAGAGAAGGCTATGGAGTGTCTGGGGGATGTAGATAAATGTTTTGCGTGTAATTTCTGCAAATATGATGTATGCTATGATAAGATATATATCCTGGGAAGGATTGCTGAATTAAAGGGAGATAAGGAAAATACTATAAAATATTATAGAAAGTGTTTAGAGATAGCTCCGGAAAATGTTGATCTGGAGATAGCTATAGCAAAATTAGAGGCAGAGAATTAAAGTGATAGTAGGAATTGATTTAGGAACAACAAATAGTTTAATTGCATATTATACTGATGAAGGTCCGAAGATTATACCGAATCGTTTAGGAGAGAATCTTACACCATCTGTTGTGAGTATAGACGAAAATGGTGAGGTTTATGTTGGAAAAACAGCTCAGGAGAGAATGAGACTCTATCCCGAAACCAGTGCTGCTGTTTTCAAGAGGGATATGGGAAGCGATAAGAAGTTTTCTCTGGGTGATAAGGAATTTACCGCTGAAGAACTGTCTTCGTTTGTGCTTAGAAGCTTGAAGGAGGATGCAGAGGAGTTCCTTGGTGAAGCAGTTGAAGAAGCAATCATCAGTGTGCCGGCATATTTTAATGATATGAGACGTAAGGCTACGAAAAGAGCCGGAGAACTGGCAGGCCTTAAGGTGGAGAGAATCATAAGCGAACCCACGGCAGCGGCCATAGCTTATGGACTCTATAATGATAATAAGCCGGCAAAGAATCTTGTGTTTGACCTTGGTGGAGGAACGCTGGATGTTTCGATACTGGATTATTTCCCACCTATTTTGGAGGTGCGTGCAGTAGCTGGAGATAACTATCTGGGTGGAGAGGACTTTACTCAGATAATCGAGGACATGTTCTTTAAGAACAATCCTGATATAGACCGTTATGAGATATCATTCAGGGAAAAGGCGCTTATCAGAAAGGCTGCTGAGCAGTGCAAGATCGAACTTTCCGATAATGGCAAGGCGGTCATGAAATGCAAGATTTATGGAAAGAAACAGGCAGACAGTCCAGCTGTAGAGAAAAATAAATCAGAAGAATCTGGTAATGAAAGTAAAAAGGTAGTTGCATTTAGCAGGAAGGATGAAGAAAGTAAAGACCTGAATTTGGATGACGCTGCTCCGGAAGTATCAGAGCAGGAAGCATCTGTATCAGAAATCTCAGAACAGGAAGTGCCTGCTTCAGAAAATAGAAAAAAATCTCTGGATGACAGCAATGCAGAAATCCGGGAGATGTCTATTACCTATGCTGAATTCGACAAGGCATGCGAAGACCTGTATGACAAAATCAGAGTTCCTGTAAGGCGTGCTCTTTCAGATGCCAAGCTTAAGCTTTCCGATATTAATAAGATAGTTCTTGTTGGTGGCGGAACTAAACTGACGGGCGTTCGTACATTTGTCAGCAAGCTCTTCCACACATTTCCAGATACCAGTATCAATCCGGATGAGGCTGTGGCACTTGGAGCGGCAATTCAGGGCGCCATGAAGGAACGAAGAGAATCTATCAAAGAGGTAGTTCTGACAGATGTGTGTCCATTCACTCTCGGAACAGAGGTTTCCGTAGAGCTGGGAGATGGGATTCGTGAGAACGGACATTATTGTCCGATAATAGAGAGAAATACCATTATTCCGGCAAGCCGTACAGAGCGGTTCTATACTGTACATGATAATCAGACTAGATTGACGATAAATGTACTTCAGGGCGAAAGCCGTATGGCAAGGAACAATCTCGAGCTTGGGGTACTCGAAATCGAAGTTCCTAAGGCCAAGGCTGGACAGGAGGCAGTGGACGTTACTTATACCTATGACATCAATTCTATCCTTGAGGTAGAAGTTAAGGTTATCTCTACTGAGAAAAAATATCGCCAGATCATTAAGGGACAATATACCGAAATGACAGACGAAGAGATAGAGGCAAGATTCAAGGAGCTGGCGTATCTGAAGATACATCCGAGAGATCAGGAAGAGAACAAACTTCTGCTTCTAAGACTTGAAAGACTGTATGAGGAAGCTCTTGGAATTGACAGAGAAGTTCTGGAAAATGAGGCCAGAAAGTTTGAAATGGCTCTTAACACACAGGATAAGAGAATCATTGAGAAGGAGCGTAAGAAGCTCAAAGAATTCCTGGATGGCTGGGAGAGTGAGCTGTAATTATAACTATAATGTGTCAGAAATTTAAGGTTGTGAACTAATGGTTCACAACCTTATTTATATTTAACTAATGTGCCAATGACAACTGGATAAAAAAATGTTATGGTTTAAGAAAGGTTGAAAAACTCGTTTGATTGGAGGATGAGACATGGAAGCAAGAATCGATATTAAACTGACAGGTTTAAAGATAAAAAAATACATTTTAAAGGAAGGCTATGATGTTAAATGCATCCAGATGTATCTGGGACTGGCATGTCCCCAGTCAATATACAAATGGTTCCGTGGGGAGTCTCTTCCATCGGTAGAGCATCTGCATAAGCTGAGCAAACTTTTCAATGTTCATATGGAGGACCTTTTGGTCATAATAGATACAGGAGATGGACCAGCGAAAAAAGAGGTAATGGATGCAATAAATGCCAGAAAGAAAAAAAGACCGAAGACAGACCTTGAACTTTTGGGACTGGAGCATCTGCTGGAATATGGTAAAATATTTGGAAACCGTTACTATTCACGGTTATGAGATAGGTAACAAAAAATGACTGCTTGCAGGCTTTTTTTGATTACCTATCTCATAATACCTGTGAAGCAGGTAACTCAAAACACACGATTCAGTGCTGCGTTAGCAGCAATAGAGCATCGCATATAAACTTATTTATGCTTGCATAAGAATAAGTGTTATGCGATGCGGACTTAAGAGTGTGTTTTGAGTTAACCGTGAATAGTAACTGCAGCCTGGGAATTGAAAAAACAGCATAAGAAAAATATATGTATAATTCGTTAAAAATCAGTTTGAAAATATAACTAAAAATGTTATAATGATTTTCCAACCTGATATTGAAACTCGCTTTAAGTTTTGTTTCTAAGAGAAACAGACTCGGAGCGGCTTGAGATAGAAGCATTTGGAGAGAATAGAAGACTGAAAAATATCTGACCTGTGAGAAGAACTACACCTTTTTTGGTGAATGGTCAGTAATATAAAGTACCTAGACACTCTTCATTTGTGAGGAGTGTTTTTTTATATAATAGGAAACTGCGTTCCCTATTATATAAAAAACGCTCCGCTAAGGATGCATCTCGGCGCGATAGGTAGATAGTTGCCTTTGGCAACACGCGCCTCGCGCGGAGAGTGTCGCAAGCGACACTCTTTGTTTTAAAAATGGAGGTATGATTATGAGTTTAAATGATACACCTTCGGGTGAACGACTTCGCATAAGCTTTTTTGGAAAACGAAATTGTGGCAAGTCCAGCCTTGTAAATAAAATAACCAATCAGCAGATTTCTGTAGTGTCAAATACCCTGGGAACAACGACGGATCCTGTTAATAAAGCCATGGAGCTGCTTCCTCTGGGACCGGTTCTGATAACAGATACTCCTGGATTTGATGACAGCGGTGAGCTGGGAGAACTGAGAGTAAAGAGAACCCGTCAGATTCTGAACAAGACAGATATAGCGATTCTGGTAACAGATGCAACAAGAGAAATGGATGAATCTGAGTGGGAAATAATTCAGATTTTTAAGGAAAAGGATATTCCTTTTATTGTTGTTAAGAATAAGGTGGATCTTGTTGGCAGCAAGATGGAACAATCTGAGGAAAAGGATTCATCTGATCATAAAATAGACTATATGTATGTCAGTGCAACTGAAGGAACCAATATCGAGGAGTTGAAAGAGAAGATAGGAAGTCTTTCACCTTCATCTGACAACCCAGTGCGACTTGTGGGTGATGTGATCAGTAAGGGACAGACCATCGTGCTTGTAATTCCGATAGACGAATCAGCTCCGAAAGGAAGACTAATTCTTCCGCAGCAGCAGGCACTGAGAGACATTCTGGATGTTGGTGCATTTGCCATCACAACGAGGGAAACTGAGCTGGAAGAGCTTCTGGACAGGATGACGAGTGGCGGAATAAAACCAGACCTTGTAATAACGGATAGCCAGGCCTTTAAGATAGTAAAGGACATAGTTCCGGAGGATATCAAGCTTACTTCGTTCTCAATTCTTATGGCGAGATATAAAGGCTTCCTGAATACGGCAGTTCCCGGAGCCAAAGCAATCGACAGCCTAAAGGACGGAGACAAGATATTAATAAGTGAGGGCTGTACCCACCATAGACAATGTGGAGATATTGGAACAGTAAAGCTTCCGAAGCTTCTGGCGAAAAGGACAGGAAAGAAGCTGCAGATAATTACGTCATCAGGAAATGAATTCCCGGATGACCTCTCTACGTTCAGCCTGATAATCCATTGTGGCGGATGCATGCTGAGTTCAAGAGAAATGATATATAGAATGAAATGCGCTGAGGACGTTGGAATTCCATTTACAAATTATGGAGTCGCAATAGCTTACATGAATGGGATACTGAAAAGAAGCGTGGAGATACTTCCGGATCTTTATAAGGAGTTGTAGTAATGATATGAACAACAAAACAAATAATAATATAGAGAATAATCTTCTCATAGATAGAATTGAAAAGGGGGAGCATCTGTCTCGCGAGGAGTGGTCTTCTCTGTTTGATTCTTTTACTGAAGAGAACAGGATTTATGCAGCGAGCAGGGCGAGAACTCTGGCGGATAAAATCTATGGTAAGGATGTTTTTATAAGAGGCATTGTTGAGTTTTCTAATATCTGTAATAGAAACTGCTACTACTGTGGTCTTCGTGCTGGGAATACTAAGCTTGAGAGATACAGGCTGAGTGTGGAGGATATTCTAAGCTGCTGTGAAAGTGGATATATGTACGGCTTCAGGACGTTTGTGCTTCAGAGTGGCGAGGATCCCTTTTATACGACGGATATGATATGCGGGATTGTCAGTAAGCTGAAGGAGAAATATCCGGACTGCGCAGTTACACTTTCGCTTGGTGAAAAGTCTTATGAGGAGTATAAGGCTTATCGAGAAGCAGGTGCGGATAGATATCTTCTTAGACATGAGACGGCAAATGAAGAGCATTATGGAAAGCTTCATCCTGAGAATATGTCCTGGAAAAACCGCATCAGGTGTCTGGAGGATCTGAAAAAACTTGGATATCAGACGGGCTGTGGAGTGATGATTGGTTCGCCTGGACAGACCAGCGAATGCCTGGCAGATGATATGCTGCTTATGGAGAAGCTGAAACCGGAAATGATCGGACTTGGTCCATTTCTCCCACATTCAGATACGCCATTTAAAAATGAACCGAAGGGCTCCTATGAGACTACTCTTTTTATGATCAGCTTATGCAGGCTGATGCTTCCGAAGGTTCTGCTTCCGGCAACTACTGCACTTGGAACTATAAAACCAAATGGTCGTGAGCAGGGAATCCTTGCTGGGGCAAATGTAATAATGCCGAATCTGTCGCCGGTTCAGGTCAGGGATAAATATATGTTATATGATAACAAAATCTGTACTGGAGACACCTCGTCTGAATGTCGTGGGTGCATAGAGCGGCGGATGGAAAGTATAGGATACAAAGTTGTGATAACCAGGGGAGATTATCTATCATAAGTATCACGGATAGTAACTACGGATAATCAAAAAATGAAACCAAAATTGAGGGGATGGATGATGGATACAAGAGCAGCTGTGATTGCAATAATAGTTAAAAATACAGAAGCGGCAAACGAAATAAATAATGTACTTCATGAATATGGCAAATACATAATCGGAAGAATGGGAATACCATATCAGAAGAAAAATATCAGTATTATTAGTATTGCCATAGATGCAAGGCAGGATATTATTAATACACTTGCCGGAAAGATTGGACGAATAGATGGAGTTACGACCAAGACAGTGTATTCTCCAGAGGATTAATAGGGATTCTAATATAGATATGTTGAAATATAAAAAGGAAAAATATCATGATTAAATTTGCAATATATGGGAAGGGTGGGATTGGTAAATCTACTCTTTCTTCAAATCTGAGTGCGGCGATGGCTGCACGGGGGCTTACGGTTATGCAGATTGGCTGTGATCCAAAGGCAGATTCGACTTCTCTTCTAAGACCGAAGGAGGAGATGACCACTGTTCTTGATCTGGTAAGGAGCGGAAAGCCTTTTACACTTGAAGATATGGTAAAGCAGAGCTCGGCTGGGGTTCTTTGTGTAGAGGCTGGTGGTCCGGTTCCAGGACTGGGCTGTGCCGGCAGAGGAATCATAAATGCTCTCGAATCCCTCGAAGCTAAGGGAGCTTATGAGACATACAAACCAGATGTGGTTGTATATGATGTTCTGGGGGATGTTGTGTGCGGTGGATTTACAATGCCTATGCGTAAGGGCTATGCAGATAAGGTTTATATAGTTACTTCTGGAGAGAAAATGTCAATCTATGCCGCTGCAAATATTGCAATGGCCGTTGAGAACTTCAAGAAGAGAGACTATGCAAAGCTGGGCGGAATCATTTTGAACTGCCGCGGTGTTGAGCATGAGGAAGAAAATGCTGCTACACTGGCTGCGGATTTTAATACAGAGGTAGCTGCGGTTATTCCTAGAAGCCAGCTCTTTGAGAAGGCTGAGACTGCCGGAAAAACCGTTGTGGAGCTTTTTCCGGAAAGTGATGTGTGTCAGAAACTTCTCGCCTTAGCTGACCGAGTAGTGTCAGACTTTGCTGACAACTAAATCCACCTTATTAAATCTTGTAAAACATGTGATAAATATATCGAGGACGCTTGTTATGTTAGAAGCTTTACATACAAATAATAAAAGAATACCGGAGCCTATTCATTTGGAGGAGCTTGATTTTGATACTCCT
Organism: Eubacterium sp.; assembly: GCA_024687845.1. Next base: position 13,444 of record JAILEL010000262.1, on the reverse strand, counting down.
TTTTATGAGGGACTTCAATACAATCCACCTGCAAGAGGTGTGTGGAATATAGTCCATACCGGAATGCTGATTCCGGAGACTCATCAGGTCTATGTCTGTGCGCAGGGGTGTCTTCGCGGTGTTATTCTTACTGCAGCTGAGATGAACCTTATGGAGCGTATGTCCTGGGTTTCACTTCGTGAGAAGGACATGTGGAATGGTGAAATGGAATCGAGAGTAGTTGAGGGTGTTTCACATATAGTAGAACAGATGGAGAACCGTCCGAGATGTATTCTGGTATATCTCAGCTGCATGCATATGTTTGAAGGTTGTGATTTCAGAGTTATTGCAGATGAACTTTCAGAGAAGTTTCCCGGTACATTTTTCGTGGATTGCTATATGACACCAACCATGAGAAAGACTATGTCGCCTGATGCAATGATGAAGATAAGTCTTTATGAACCGGTACAAAAGCTGGAGAAGGACGACAATCTGGTGGCGATTGTGGGCTGTGACAGAGCGACTGACAAGACTTCTGACATTTTCGAGCTTAGCCGACTGGCAGGCAAAGAGGTCTGGGAAATTAATAGCTGTGAAACTTATGATGAATATCTGAAACTGGGAGCTGCTTCACTTCTTATATCCTATCTTCCTGTTGCGAATGTAGGAGTTAAGAAGCTTGCTGACAGACTAAATGTTCCATGGGTTTATGCAGAACTTAGTTACGACTTCGAAGATATAGTGAAGAATCTGAAAGCCTTAGGTGAAGCACTTGGGGTAGAACCTGACAAGCTGAATGAATACATAGAAAAAAAGAAAAATGAGGCAGAGCTTGCAATGAAGCAGGCGAAGGATATGGTGGGAGATACACCTGTAGTTATAGACTATTCAGCAACTCCGAGCATCATGGGACTTACCCGCTGCCTCACAGAGTATGGCTTCAATGTAAAAACAATTTACAGCGATGTATTCCGGAAGGATGAGAGAAAGCATTTTGAGAAGCTGAAAGAATTAAGACCGGACATTGAAGTATATCCAACCATGGATCCGGCTATGAGATTCCTGGATAATAAATATGAGTCAGAAATGGAAAATAACAGCAGCCATAACGAACAAGAAGATGGAAAAATAGTTGCGATAGGCCAGAAAGCTGCATATTTTGTCCATACTCCTTATTTTGTAAATATTGCTGATGGCGGTGGCATGTACGGTCTTGATGGAATAATAAGAATGGCTGAAGAAATCATGGATGCATTCAAGTCACCAAAGGATACCAAGAAGCTGATCAGTCATAAGGGAATCGGCTGCGCCAGCTGCCTGTAAAATAAAACTTAAAGATAGTAAATATATATTTGATATAGGTGTCAATAGTACCTTTTGACATCATATGACATACGGATTGCTCCGTTTATAGAAGGATAAAAAATGAATCAGACTGCGAAGATAATTTCAATATATGCGGCCGACACGTCAGGCTTTTGTTCGGCACTTTATGAGTATGGTGGAATGACTGTCATACATGATGCGTCAGGCTGTAATTCGACTTATACCACCCATGATGAACCCCGGTGGTACGATAAGGACAGTATGATGTATATCTCGGGCTTTACCGAGAAGGATGCCATAATGGGTAATGATGACCGGTTCGTACATGATCTGGTGCTTGCCGCAAATGAGCTAAAGCCTGAGTTTGTTGCAATATGCGCATCACCGCTTCCAGCTATGACGGGAGTTGACCTTGATGCCATAGCCTATGAGGTAGAAAATGAAACAGGTATTCCAAGCTTCAATGTAAGAACAAATGGAATGCAGAGTTATATCTCGGGAGTTCAGCAGGCATATCTTGAACTGGCAAAAAAGTTCACTTCGTCCGACCCAGATGGCCAAAATCCAAGCGGATCACAGGATGTACCTAATGACAAAGAAAATGAGAAAAAGGGACTGTCAGTTAATGTACTCGGCCTTACACCGCTTGATTTTCCCTGCAGCTTTCCTGCTGACGAAGATGAGCCGTCGCGAGGAAGTACATTTTATATAAGAAAGTGGCTTGAAGCTGGAGGATACAGAGTTAATTCAATGATTGGAGTTGATACCAGCCTTGATGAGATCAGGCGACTGGGACTGGCTGATGTGAGCCTTGTTGTTTCATCAGGCGGCAGGCTCCTTGCAGAATATCTGTATGAAAGCTTTGGAATACCATTTGTTGTTGGAACGCCTTATGGTAAAAAGTTTTCTGAAAAGCTGCTTGAAGAACTAAAACTGTCAGTTAGTAGCAAAATGAATATAAGTTCGGCAGAAAAATACAGGATAAAGGGAGACAAGGTGGCAGTTATCGGAGAGAGTGTTCTTTCAGCATCACTTGCAGCTGCGCTATCTCTTGAAAGTGAAGTAGGAGTCCGGGTTCTGGAAAGTGTCGGAGACGGAGACATGACTCAGCTGATAGCTGCAAAGGATTCATCAGGCGATGTGTCCTGTGATGATGAGGATATTCTGGAGCAGGAGATCAGAAAATCAGATGTGATAATTGCGGACCCGCTTTTTAAACCGATATGTAAAGGCAAGCGATTTATCCGACTCCCACATGATGCATTTTCGGGAAGATGCTTCCATAAAGAAGCATTGAACCTGATTAACAGAGAGATTCCATTTGATCTTATATAATTTTGTGGGACGCTAGTACATCAGTATTAAAAAAGAAAAACGAGGGAAATTCTAATGATTAAGATAGCAATATATGGTAAGGGCGGAATTGGAAAATCTACGGTGACGTCTAATCTGTCAGCGGCGCTTGCGTCTCTTGGAAAAAGGGTTATTCAGATAGGATGTGATCCTAAGGCAGATTCAACTGCAAATCTTCTAAATGGTGAACCGGTGATGCCTGTTATGAATTATATGAGGGAGCATGACGAGGAACCTGCTTCGCTGGATCAGATAACGAAACAGGGCTTTGGAGGGGTTCTCTGTATAGAAACAGGGGGGCCTACACCGGGACTAGGATGTGCAGGAAGAGGAATAATAACTACATTTTCACTTCTCGAAGAGCTGGAGCTCTTTAAATCCTTTAAGCCAGATGCTGTGCTCTATGATGTTTTGGGAGACGTAGTCTGCGGTGGATTTGCAGCACCAATCAGAGAGGGATATGCAGAAAAGGTTCTCATCGTTACATCCGGTGAGAAAATGGCTCTGTATGCAGCTAATAACATCAATACTGCTGTAAAGAATTTTGAAGACAGGAGTTATGCTAAGGTCAGGGGAATCGTTATGAACCGACGCGCCGTTGAAGGAGAAGAGGAAAAGGTTCGTGCGTTTGCAGAAAAGGCCGGACTTCCAATTGTTGCAGACATACCGAGAACTAACGATATTATTCACTACGAAGATATGGGAAAAACTGTAATAGAAGGCAATCCGGAGCTTGAGGTCAGCAAGAGATTTCTTGATCTTGCCAGACTGCTTATCGAAGAAGACAGTTGATATAATGGAATAATCAAAGGATTAAATCAATATGAACAATGCATTTTACCAGACAACCAAACAACTTGCAGAGCTGGGGCTTTCAGGTCTTCCACGTGAAATGAAAAGCTCCGACCATCTGATATACAGTTCACCGGCAACTCTATACTTTAATTCTCCGGGTGCCAAGGGCTTCGGAGTTAAAAGAGCGGGGCTTGCTGTTCCTGAGTCAGTCATGCTGCTGGTTTCTCCCGGCTGCTGTGGAAGAAACACTTCGCTCTTCAGATTTGCACCGGAGTATAAAAACAAATTCTTCTTTCAGCTTCTGGATGATACGGACATTGTAACAGGAAGACATCTTACTAAGATTCCGGCTGCTGCAGAAGAGGTACTGGCAGTTCTTGAAAAAAAGCCATCTGCAATCATGATTTGTATCACTTGCGTGGATGCTCTTCTGGGAACGGATATGGAAAGAGTCTGCAGGAAGGTTACGGAAAAGACCGGAGTTCCTGCTGTTGCTTGTTACATGTACGCTCTTACAAGAGAGAAGAGACTTCCACCTATGGCGGCTGTCAGAACTTCTGTTTACAGTCTGCTGGAAAAGACTGAGAAGGTTCCTCAGGACATGAATATAATGGGATTTTTTACTCCGCTTTTTGACAGCTGTGAGTTATACCCACTGATGAAGTCAATAGGAATTAAAAATATAAGAGAACTATCGCGAGCGAAAACATTTGCCGAATATAAGGAAATGTCTAAAGCAAACTTCAATCTGGTTCTGAATCCGGAAGCCAGAGCAGCTGCCCAGAATATTCAGGACAGACTTGGAATACCATTTATTGAACTTCTCAGACTGTACAGGATAGATAAGATACACAACCAGTATCAGCTGCTTGGAAATGCACTGGGAGCTAAAATAAATGATGAAGAGTATTATCAGAAGGTAAGAGACACCATAGATGCATTTAAACAGAAGGTTGGAAAGGTCAGATTCTCAGTTGGGGAGATTCAGAATGGAGATTCCATTGAAATGGCTCTGATGCTTGTTGAAGAAGGCTTTGAGGTTAAGGAAATCTTCGCAACAATCGGAGAACTGAATTCCAAATTCCTGAAAAGACTTGCTGAGCTTAGTCCTGATACCAAGGTTTATTCAAATCTTTCACCAACAATGATGTTTTATGAAGAGGAAGAGATAGACATGTATATCGGTTCCGATTGCAAATACTATCATCCTACAGCAAAGGGAATTGAGTGGTGTGACGATAATCAGCCTTTTGGCTATGACGGAGTGATAAAACTCTTTGAGAATCTCATGAGTGTATTCTGATTTATCCGTGAATAGTAACAATAGATGAGGAAAAATAATGAAAAAATTACTGAAATATTTATCTCCCTTTGCGCCGGATCAGTCGGGTGCCTGTGGAGTGCTATATGAACTAGGTGGCATTATAGTTATATGTGATGCAGGTGGCTGTGCCGGAAATGTGTGCGGTTTTGATGAGCCCAGATGGTTTACTAAAAAAAGTGCTGTTTTCAGTGCCGGACTTCGTGATATGGATGCGATAATGGGACGTGATGATAAGCTTATTGATAAGATGGCAAGTGCCCAGGAATATCTGAAATGTGATTTTACGGCAGTAGTTGGAACTCCGGTTCCTGCAGTTATTGCTACCGATATGAAGGCCATTAAGAAAATGGCAGAGAAAAGGATAGGAGTGCCCTGCATAACAGTGAGCTGCACCGGAACCAGATATTATGATGAGGGTGAGGAAGAAACCTGGTATGAGCTGTTCAGGGAGTTTGCTGGAGCGGAAGATAAGGATAATGGAGAACCTCAGGGAAAGCTTGGTGTGATTGGCGCTACTCCTCTGGAAACTGGTTACTCAACAGCAGAGCCGCTTACTCAGTTATGCAAAAAATATGATTATGAAGATATAGTTCTCTATTCGGTAGGATCAGGGCTCGAGGCGATAGCCCAGGCTCCCAGATTAGAGAAGAATCTTGTGGTCAGTGTCCAGGGGCTTAAGGCGGCCAGATACATGGAAGAAAAATACGGAGTGCCGTATGAGGTGGGATTTCCATTTATTCCAGACGAGGTTGTGTCAGATGTAATGAGTAAGATCAGACCTGAAGAAAAGAAGATCCTCATTATCCATTCTCAGTTTGCAGCAAATGAACTAAGAGATATTATTCGCCAGTTTAAGGGGATTGATGCTGAGTCAGACAGCCTGAAGATTGACTGCGCTACATTTTTCATGCAGAGTCCGGAGTATTCAGAAGCACATGATTTCAAGCTGTCAAATGAGGACGAACTGTATGAAATTGCATCTCAGAATGCGTACGATCTGATAATAGGAGACGCTGATATGAAACCACTTCTCAAGGCGGCAGGCTACAGAGGAGGATTCGTCGATTATCCACATTTTGCTGTGTCCGGAAGGATGCATGATGATTCTGTGCTGATATACACATAGTAACGATTAAAAGAAAGGAGCCAGCATGATTACGTCCAACATAAGAGTATATGGCATCGTTCAGGGTGTCGGTTTCAGACCATTTGTAAGCCGTACCTGCCTGAGAAATAACATAACCGGAACTGTATCTAACAAGGGCTCCTATGTTGAAATATTTGCTCAGGGAGAGAATGTCAGCAATCTTTTATCTTCGCTCATGTACAGCCCTCCTGAAAGAGCAATGATTCTGAATATAATCACCAAGCTCGTAGATAGACCTAAGTTTGATACATTTGAAATAATAGAGAGCGAGAAAGACGAGGGAGATATATTTGTATCTCCGGACATTGCTATCTGCGATAAATGTAAGAAGGAGCTTTATGACAAGAAAAACAGACGCTACCTTCATCCCTTTATCAACTGCACAAACTGTGGACCAAGACTTACGATACTGGATTCGATGCCTTATGACAGAGAAAGAACGAGCATGAAGGATTTTAAAATGTGTCCTGAATGCGAATATGAATATACTCATCCAGAGACCAGACGCTATGATGCACAGCCAGTCTGCTGCCCAGACTGTGGACCTGAGGTTTATCTTCTTATAAAAGATGAATCAGAAGGTAAGCTTGTAAGAACAGATACAAAAGGACGCAGTGCCATTTCTGCAGCGAGAAAGGCTATAATAGAGGGAAAAATCTGTGCCATAAAGGGTATCGGGGGATTCCATTTATGCTGTGATGCCCGAAATGAAGAGGCTGTGGCAAGGCTTAGAGCTCTTAAGAACAGACCTATGAAACCCTTTGCAGTGATGATGAAGAATGAAGACACTGTTAAAAGGGAGTGCCACATAGAATGCAGGGAAATGCATGAGTACCTCACAGGCTTTCAGAAGCCTATCCTGCTACTTAGTAAGAAAGCGGAATCATCCCTGGCCGAGTCGGTTGCACCGGGTAATCCGAAGGTCGGAGTAATGCTGCCATATACACCTGTCCATATGCTGCTTTTTGATTATGATGATGGATATGAAGTCTCTGACTGTCTGGTCATGACAAGCGCAAATGCATCAGGTGCACCTATCTGCAGGACAGATGAGGATGCCATAGATGAAATATCGGATTTTACTGATATAGTTCTTTCAAATAACAGAACCATAAGAACCCGAGCTGATGATACGGTTATGGATTTCTACAAAGGAAGTCCATATATGATAAGACGTTCAAGAGGCTTCGCCCCACTTCCGATTATGCTAAGTGATGACTCGATTAAGGGAAATGTACTTGGAATTGGTGGTGAGCTGAAGAATACATTTGCAATTGCAAAAGATTCTCTTATATATCCATCTGCTTATGTCGGTGATATGGAAGATATAAGAACTGTAAATGCTCTTGAAGAATCCATTAAAAGAATGAAGACTCTGCTTGAGGCTGAACCAAAACTAGTTGTAGCCGACCTGCATCCGAAGTATAATACAACTGCTGTTGCTGAGAGTCTCGGGATTCCGGTGAAGAAGATACAACATCACTATGCCCACATCCTTTCCTGCATGGCAGAGAATAATTATCTGGACGAGGTGATAGGGGTTTCCTTTGATGGAACCGGATATGGAACTGACGGAACTATCTGGGGAGGAGAATACCTTCTCTGCAGACTGGATGGATTCGAAAGACTGGGAAGTATAGCTCCATTTATCCAATGCGGCGGAGATATGTCTTCCAAGGAAGGCTGGAGGATAGCAGCATCGATTCTTGGAGATTTTATGGGAGCAGGTGATACAGAAGCATCTGCAGGTAACGCTGCTGAAGGTAATGCTGCTGGAAGTAATGCTGTTGGAAGCAAAATACTCAGTAAGGATGAAATATGTAGTGGACTTAGTCTTTGCTCTGAAATGGAATACAGCATCCTGCAGAATATGGCAAGAACTGGAATTAACAGCATAACCTCTACCAGTGCAGGAAGGTTGTTCGACGCAGTAAGTGCTGTGCTTGGAATTAGACGAAGCTCAACATTTGAGGGAGAGGCGGCAACTTCTCTTATGTTCGCAGCACAGAGATATGCTGAAACAGTTATAGGTACTTCCCATAATACAATGAAAAATCATCATACCGATTACTATAATGAAATACTTGGGCTAGATGAAAATGTGAAAACAAAAGTATATGGGAACTATGAAATAAAGGATACAAATAGTCTTGTAAGATTTATTGCAAATGAAAGATTAAATGGAGAGACTTCAGATAAGCTTGCGCTGGAGTTTCATGTAAAGCTTGCTGAAATGATTGCCGGAAATGCAGTTAGATTCAGTGAGGAAACAGGAATAAAAACAACAGCACTTTCGGGCGGGGTATTTCAGAATACACTACTTCTCGGACTTGTAGAGGTGCTTCTCGAGGAGAAGAATCTGCGAGTACTGCGACATAGTCTGATACCGCCGAATGACGGAGGCATCTGTGTAGGTCAGGCGCTTGCGGGGCTTTTCTCAGGCTCCAATTAAAACTTTCTATCGAAAAAGAGGTGAGACATATTGAGTAATGTTAGAATTGCAAATGAAACAATTCAGATAACTAAGGATGGGAAATATAGTGTAAACGGAAAAGAAATACTGCTTCCACAGATAGATTATGAGGAAGTATATGTAATAAGTCCTGACATGGGAAAGAAGCTATGCAGTCTTGACCTATCGTCATTTAAGAAGTCGGACTGCAAGATAAGCGTGATCAACGCAGATTCATTTCAGGCAGGACGCCAGTTTAATAATCCACTTGTTATGAACTTTGCAAATGCTCACAGCCCGGGGGGCGGCTTTAGGATTGGAGCTAATGCTCAGGAGGAAGCACTTTGCAGATGCAGTACACTCTATGCTTCAATAGATTCAAAGAAAGCATCGGAAATGTACAAATACAATAATACTCATGCCAGCAGGGTTGAGTCGGATTACATGCTCATATCACCTAATGTGGTGGTATTCAGAGATGAGAAATATAACTTTCTGGAGCAGCCTGTGGTAATGGGAGTTGTGACAGTTCCCGCGCCAAACAGATATGGAGCGGCTATGCTGGCAGGAGCTGAGCTGATTGAGAATACATTTGTAACAAGAATCAGAATAATGCTCACTGCAGCTGTTAAATATGGGTATAAGACACTAGTGCTCGGAGCCTGGGGCTGCGGTGCATTTGGTAACAAACCTGAAGACGTTGCACAGTATTTTAAGAAAGTCATTGTTGAAGAAGAATATGGAAAATGCTTTGACGAAATATGCTTTGCAATATATGGAAGTGAGAACGGAAGAAATATCACTACGTTCAGGAGTGTATTTGAAAATAAATAAAACGGAGGATAGGAGAATGTGTGTAGGACTTTCTGCTAAAGTAGTTAGTGTTAAGGATGGTACTGCTGTTATTGATGCCAGCGGTGCTAAGAGAGATGTCAGTGCGGAGCTTCTGGAAGATCTTGAACCGGGCGATTATGTTATGGTTCATGCTGGAGTAGCTATTGCTAAGATTACTGCAGATGATAATACAGAAACGGAAGGCGTGATGGCCGGACTTACAGCTCATGCAAGATAAGATCAGCTTATTCAGCTCATATAAGCGCTGATATGAAAGGATAAAAAAATGAACGATGTAATAAAAAATGCTCGTGAGATAATACAGTCCTATGATGGACCGCCGGTTCGAATCATGGAAGTGTGTGGAACTCATACTCACGAGATATTCAGACTGGGAATCAGAAGTCTTCTTCCAGAGACAATTGATCTTATATCAGGTCCAGGATGTCCGGTATGTGTTACAGCAGTCGGGTATATAGATGAGGCTATTTACCTTGCAAAAGAAAAGGAATGCATCATATGTACATTTGGCGATCTTATAAAGGTTCCAGGAACGAAAATGAGCCTTGCCGGAGCAAGAGCAGAGGGTGCAGATGTCCGTCCAGTGTATTCACCTGATGATGCAGTGGAGCTGGCTAAGGAGAATCCGGAAATGCAGGTTGTATTTCTAGCTGTTGGATTCGAGACAACAACACCATCAGCGTGTCTTGCAGTTAAGAAGGCTAAAAAGCTTGGACTTAGTAACTTCTCAATACTAACTGCCAACAAGACTATGCCAAATGCATATGAAAAGCTGAAGGGAAGTGCTGATGCATTTCTATATCCGGGACATGTAAATGCAATAACTGGAAATGCAATCTGCAAGGAGCTGGTTAATGAAGGCGTGTCAGGAGTAGTTGCTGGTTTTACCGCAAACGAACTTATGACAGCAATGGCTGTGACTGTTCAGAAGCTAAAGGAAGGAAAGCCGTTTTTTGTTAACTGCTATCCGAGAGTAGTAAAGGATGAAGGCAATGTAGCAGCTCAGAAGCTGGTGGATGCGGTTATGGAGCCTTGCGACAGTGAGTGGCGCGGACTTGGAATCATAGAAAAGTCTGGAATGAAGCTTCGTGCAGAATATTCGGACTTTGATTCCAGAGTAAAATACAGCATTCCTAAGATAGAAGGAAAAGGAAATCCAGCCTGCAGATGTCCTGAGGTTCTTCAGGGCAAATGCAAACCTACAGACTGCCCAATGTTTGGCAAGGTCTGCACACCGATTCATCCGGTAGGTGCATGTATGGTTTCAGATGAAGGAGCCTGCGCAGCATATTACCATTATGGACCTACAATAGGGATTGAAGTTTAAATTATTAAAATTTTCCTTACTTATGTGATTCTAAAGTAACAATATGGGAAAGTTTTAATAAAATACAAAAAAAAGAGGAAATGATATGGAATCAGTAGTTACATTAGCTCATGGTTCTGGTGGGGTACAGACCTCAGAACTTATAGACAAAATTTTTAAACAACATTTTTCAAATCCAAATCTTACGGCGGATGATGCCGCAGTTCTGGATATTCCGGCAGGGAAGCTTGCTATGTCAACAGATGGATTTATAGTTTCACCATACGAGTTCCCAGGGGGGAATATTGGTAAGCTTTCAATCTGTGGAACAGTAAATGATATAGCGTGTATGGGAGCAGTGCCTCAGTATCTGACCTGCAGCTTTATTATTGAGGAAGGATTTCCAATGGATAAGCTTGAGGAGATTGCGGCTGCTATGGAGAAGACTGCAGCAGAGGCCGGAGTACAGATGGTTGCTGGAGATACAAAGGTTGCGGGAAAAGGACAGGTTGATAAAATATTTATTACAACAACCGGAATCGGACGTATTATGGATGGAGTAAAAACATCAGGTGCGCTTGCAAAGCCGGGAGATAAGATTATAGTAACAGGTGATATAGGACGTCATGGATGCACTATCTTACTCGCGAGAAATGATTTCAAAATAGATGCAGATATTACAAGTGACTGTGCGCCACTTTCCATCAATGTACAGAAGATTCTTGAGGCTACAAAGGATGTTCATGTAATAAGAGATGCCACTCGTGGTGGAGTGGGAACAGTGCTTTATGAAATAGCAGGACAGAGCAACGTTGGAATCGCACTTGACGGAGAAGCGGTACCTGTGGCTGATGGTGTAAAAGGAGTCTGCTCAATGCTCGGACTTGAGCCACTTTATCTTGCATGCGAAGGAAGACTTGTTATTTTTGCACCTGCATCAGAAGCTGATAAAATAGTTGAAGTATTAAAGACATGTCCTAACTCAGAAGGAGCCTGCATAATCGGAGAAGTAACAGAAGAGAACAAGGGCAAAGTTGTAGTGACAACAGCAGTAGGAGCAAAGACAATGCTCTCACGTCCGACAGGAGAACTTCTTCCACGAATCTGTTAAAAATAGTTGCTTTTTGAGTTAAACGTGAATAGTTATTAAGAAGATAAGAATAAAGGGAGATGTTCGCATTCGCGAGCATCTCCCCATCTATTTTAAGCAGTTGGAGCTTTACCTTTATTTGGATTTTTTTGCCAGGCATTACAGTTAGTAACAGATCTTTCATGCCACGGCTACGATACAGTGCTTCAGCATTTTATCATTACCGATATTCTCAAAGTTCATCTCAGGAAATGTTGTAAAAACAGTATTATATATCTTATGATAGAAAGGATTTTCCTTTAGAATCTCTCCGTATAAAGGATTTTTGGTAAGCTTAAGATGATTCTGCATAAGCTTTGCAGCCTTGCCTATCGCATTATCAGGATTGGTTTCAATTGTTTCATCTAACTGGTCGATAAGTTCATCAGCAATCTGAACCGGATTCTTGACTGGTTCTACTCCTTCATTGATTGGACTATCTACTTCAATTGAGTCATCATAAAAAAACTGTTGCATTTTAAAAGAAAAAATAATATAATAAAAAAGCTGATTTAAGGCCCAGTGGCTCAGTTGGTTAGAGCGCCGCCCTGTCACGGCGGAGGTCACGAGTTCGAGTCTCGTCTGGGTCGTTTTTTATTGAATTTGCAGAGCAAATCAAGCTCTCGGAACGCACTGCATTGCTTTCAGTATCTCTACGAGATACTTCAACCACTGCAAGTGCTTCGAAGCAACACTATCGTGTTGCTCGGGTGCTCGATTCGCAAGCGAATCAAGCAATATGCCGGCGTGGCGGAATTGGCAGACGCCCGGGACTTAAAATCCCGTGGGTAGTAATACCCGTACCGGTTCGACCCCGGTCGCCGGCAGTGAATCACCGTAAACTCTTAATATATTAGGGTTTGCGGTGTTTTTTGTTACTGAGATATAGGATAGATAAGTCGTGGGATTATTAGAACTATTTCAGATAATCCCATTATTAGACAATATGTATAACATACACCGTTTATAAGGACTACACGGCTATTATGGGACTATATACACTACTAATCCCGTGCGTAAATTCTTTAATAATCCCGTGTGTTGTGCCTATGATACCATAGAAAAACCGCTCCTACAAGATGATACTTTGTTGGGAGCGGTATATTTATTCGTTATCTGATTTCATATTGTCTAAAGCATACTCTATGCACTGTATAACAACCTTATTAAATGATGTGTTATTTTCTGTAGCTAAAGTTTGTACTTTGTCTATTAGTTCTTTTGGCAACCGTAATGACTTATTCTCGTAGTCGGTAGCTTCTTTCTTGATTTCAAACATAGTTTCACACCTCAGAATTATAATGTGAGACAATTGTAAAGTATCTTTAGATGTGATAATATATTAGAAATATATGATAAAGATATTATAAATATAATACATAAAATGGAGGTGAAAATATCGAATTGTAGAGGCTTTTTGTATTCTGTTAATAAATATTTGAGGAGGTGCTTTTTATGAAGAAAAAAAATTTATTATTATTGATTTTGATTATGAGTTTTATTCTTTCTGATATTCCAGCGTATGCAGCAAGTAGTTCTATTACTGCATATAAAAGTGTTATTACGTCAGTTTCAAGTACAAGTTTTGGTTCTATAAGTATTAAAATCAAATATAGTACGAACGCATATGGGTATCAATTATACTATGCTAAAGATAAAAATTTTACGAAAGGTAAAAAGCAGTATCATATAAAGAATCCAAAGAATAAAATTATTACAAAGAAAGGATTTTCAGAAGATACCATTTATTATGTAAAAGTTCGAGCATTTAAATACGT
>JAILEL010000261.1 GCA_024687845.1 Eubacterium sp. | reverse complement strand
GTGGGGAGAAGGCAGGCTGGAACCTTGTTTCAGGAATATCAATGGTAGTAGTATTTGGAAGCTGTGCTATAACATATTTCAATAAATATAAAAACGAAAAAAAAGAACATGCTGGTGAGTAAGTATAGGTTGGAGGAAGATGCATGATGAGAGAATTACAAAAGTATATAGAAGGAACGCTAAAACATCTGGAAGAAAATAAGAAAGCCAAAATACTTGTAGTAGCTTTATTAATTCTTGCAAGCTGCAAATCGGCATTTGAATTAGGAACACATATAGGTGAATTTTCTTTTTGGTTAATGCATTAAGGATGGGGGGATTAATTTCAAGTAAGATTACTTTCACACCGCTTGTCTAATAGGGCAGGCGGTTTTTTCGTGCTCTATCTATGCATTACATGTTAAGAAAAATGTACATTAACATTACTATACTCAGAATCAAGGAGGTAATGCTCATGAATTTAAACAATTTTATTCCATCAAAAACTATTAGGGATTATTACAGCTCAATTAATTACGAAATCACGCCTTTACATGCAGCACATGTTATTTATATGAATTACTACAAGTCTTATAGAGATAGGCATATAGACTGGTTTAATTTGATTCAAAATTCTTCGGATGTAAAACTGAATGAGCCTGTAATAGGGTTGACTTCACTTCATTCATTATTGATAAAGCTTATTAGTCTTGATAACAAACAATATGATGACTTTATATCACATGATTCTGATTCGATATATATTCTCTTATGCATAGAGAATAATGGACCAAATTATCACACATATTATAGGGGGACTTATAGACATATCGAAGAATGCTTAAGTGACTTAATAGATATATTGAAGGGCGATATTTCATCGGATTTGGAATATTCTGAACTTTAAAAAAAAAATTAGTATTCTGGCACCAAAGAATAATCAATATGTTATTCAAAAACATAAAATTGATAACACAGAAAGCTTTATGGAGATTTATATTTCTAATAATTTAGGAGTTAATATTTTTAATAATAATATTGTTCCTGAAAATGAGGAAATCCGTGCGTTCTTTTATAGAATGAAGTTTTATTTTCCGATTCCATTTAAAAAAGGTGAGATATTGAACTCAATTAGAAATCCCGAAAATAAATACATTTTTAAGGGGCGTATGAAAAATAAGAAGGATGTTAAATGTTATTGCATTTACGAAAATGGGGAGATATCTGAATGGACATGCAATCCATTTCTTTTGGAATCAGATAATAATAAATATGACGCTCACAGCATTCAGGGGGCTTTCAGTAGATATATAAAAAAGAAAATATCGATTGTTGATTTTCTGAATATTTATGATGCGAATAGAGAAATGAAAAGATGATTAATGGTACGGTCTCTATGTACAAAATAATGTACATTTGTTATGATAGATTATAACCAATGAAAGAACAAAAACATTTATTATATGTACGGAGGATACGCTATGAGTGAGTTCGATAAAATCATTGGTTATGAAGATATTAAGGCTGAGCTTTCCAGGTTCGCAGATGTTTTAAAAGAGCCAGAAAAATATTCAAAATTGGGTGTTACTACCCCAAGTGGAATTATGCTTTATGGTGATCCGGGAGTAGGAAAAACACTTATGGCAAAGTGTTTTATAGCAGAAACCGGGTGTAAAGTATTTACACTACGAAAGGATAAGCCTAATGGGGACTTTGTAAAACATATTAAAGAAACCTTTGAATCTGCAAAGAAAGACTCTAGTGAAATATCAATTGTTTTTCTAGATGATTTGGATAAATTTGCAAACGAAGATACTGATCATCAGGATGCTGAAGAGTATGTTGCTATTCAATCTTGTATTGATGAATGTAAAGGGTATGGAGTATTTGCAGTTGCTACGGTAAACGATATACGATTCCTTCCGGAGTCATTGCTTAGGGCTGGACGTTTTGATAAAGAAATATGTGTAAAAACTCCTAAAGGAAAGAATGCCAAGAGAATTATTGAATATTATCTGAGTCAGAAACGTGTAGCAAACAATATTGATACAGAATTGATATCACGGTTAATGGAAGACCGTTCATGTGCAGAATTGGAAACGGTAATTAATGAGGCGGGTATATATGCCGGATTTGCGAGAAAAGAATTGATAGAACAGGAACATATAACAAAGGCATGCATGAGAGTTCTTTTTGATTTTCCAGAATGCATAAGTCAGTTTGATTCTAAGAATGATAAGTATGTATCTGTTCATGAGGCCGGACATACTGTTGTTGCAGAAATACTTGATCCTGGATGTGTTACATTAGTTTCAATTTGCAGATATTCTGGGGATATGCATGGAATCACTAAAATACATAAACCAGATGATTATATGTCCTCTAAAGAGATGGTTGAGAGTGTTATAATAAGTATACTTGGTGGAAAAGCGGCAACTGAGATGGTTTATGGTATAGCTGATATGGGATGTAATTCAGATATGGAAAATGTATTTGATCTGGTTTCGATGCTTGTTGATGATTCATGTGCACTAGGATTTGAAACATATACACGCTACGATTCTTCTAGGTATGTAAGTGAAAATAGAGATAGACTTATTGCTTCTGAGGTAAATAGATACTATCAGATAGCAAAGAAGATTATTGTTGAAAACAGAGAATTTGTAGATGCGGTTACGGAAGCGTTGATGGATCATAAGACATTGACATTTCGGGAGATGCAGAGGATAAAGAAGGCAATACTATACAATGTATAAGGGAGGTAATAAGATGCAAGAAAATCAGGTATGGAGATTACAAACTATTACAGATGGCGGTGATGTGGCAAATTATTGTATAAAAAATCATGTCGCTGCTATGGGGTGGGCATTAAATCCAGAGTATAGGGATATATTAAGAAGAAATCCCTCAATAGAAGAATTTTGTAGATTGGCTGATGATTTATATGAGGGTTACAGTAGTGTTAAACGTTTAGCATATGAAACACAAGTCAATGATATTATCTGGATGAAATCGGCTGGAAAATACTATTTTGCTCGAGTCAATGAGAAGAGTGAATGGAAATTTGATTTTTCTGATGAGGCTGTAGATCTTGATGCAACTAATGTTTTGACTGATATTCATTGGTATGATGTTGATGAATTTAGTGATGAGTCATCAGTTCCTGGGTGCCTTACAACGGGATTTATTAGAGGGAGCACTTATCAAAGAATAAAAAAATCAGGGATAATAGAGTATAGTCAAATGTTATATAATTTACATGTGTCAAAAGAAGAAGGATATCGTTATGATAATCCATCGATATCTCTGAATGAAGAGAACTTTTGGAACCTATTACAACCTGATGATGTAGAAGATTTGTTATGTCTTTGGCTATATAAGAATTACCATTATGTTGTTATCCCATCAACAAATAAAAAGGGTACAGAGCTTTATGAGTGTGTTCTTATAGATCCTAATGCAGAGGAATGTAAACATATATATATTCAAGTAAAAAAAGGCGATGTGACAATAGACGCAAAAAAATATGATGATCTAAATGGTGAGGTGTTTTTTCTTACCACGAGTGGGAAAGTAATAAATGCTGATAAGGATAATTATAAAGTTGTTTCACCTAAAGATATTTATGAATTTTCTATTGATCCATTAAATAAATCGTATATACCTGAGGGAATAAGCAAATGGATTAAGTTTTTAACAGAAGCTGAGAATGAAAATATGAATACTGATTTGAAAAAGGGAATTATGATTGATACAAATCGTTCGTATTCAGAAATAAATGAAATGGAGATGCTGAGCCAAAGTCGTATCTGTGCATATGGAGATGCGGATCGATATATAAGAAGTTTTAATAAGGGGGATTTTGCGCTGTTTTACTCGAAAGGTAAGGGTATTATTGCTATTGGAGAGATTGTTTCAGATGAACCTGCCACTGTTGAAACGGAAAAAGGCTTATATCATAATGTTAATATGATTGTTCCCGAGAATGGTGATTATAATAGTATTAACGAAAAGTATATATCTGCAAGAGAAATAAAAAATTTGTTAAACCGTGGTTTCTATTTTGCCTCAACAATGAAAACTCCTTTTTTGAATAAAACACAGGTTGATATTTTGATTAAAGCTTTGGAGAAAAAATATAAGGAATAATAGTGTATGTACGCAACTGGAAATAAAAAAATGTTAAACATGCTGATTCTAGAAATCCTCTGGAAATATACAGATGAGGAGCATGCTCTGACTCAGCAGGATATATTAAAGCTACTAAAACAATACGGCATGGAATGTGATCGGAGATCCGTTAAGAATAATGTATTATATCTTAAGGAACTAGGATATGATATCTCCATGGAAAAGGGATATCGTCTGCTTTCAAGGGATTTTGATGATTCAGAGCTTCGCATTCTTATTGATAGTGTTCTCTTTTCTAAATCTATTTCTACAAAGCAGGCAAGGGATTTAATCAATAAGATAAGAGATAAACTGGCAAGTAATTATTTCAATGCGAAGGTATCTCATGTCAGTAATCTTCCTGAATTAAACAGAACTATTAATAAACAGGCGATGTATTCTCTTGATGCTCTGAATGATGCTATATCGGATAAGAAGAAGGTTAGTTTCATTTATAACAATATTGGAACAGATTTCAAGCTTCATCCAAGAAGGGAAGAACCATATATTATTAATCCGTACCAGATAGTAGCTAACAACGGCAGATTCTATCTGATTGGCAATTATGACAAGTATGATAATGTGGCTCATTTCAGGATTGATAAGATGACTGATGTAAGAATACTGGATGAAAAAATCAAACCAATGAGTAAAGTTCCGGAACTGAAGAATGGACTGAATCTTCCTAAGCATATGGCGGAACATTTTTATATGTTTAGTGGTGAAAGTGTTACAGTGACACTAAGGACTACTGAAGATATGATGTCAGAGTTGGTTGATTGGTTTGGAAAGAATTTTAGTATCATCGAGAATAAAGATGGAAATATTACTGTAAGAGTATCTTGCAATAAGGAGGCCATGAGATTTTGGGCACTTCAATATGGACCTTATGTTGAAGTACTGGCACCTGAGGAACTGCGTGAAAGTATCAAAGAAGATATTGATGCAATGAAAGAAAAGTATTCTTCAAGTAACTGAATATTTTCTATTACAAACGATTATATAAAGGATAAAGGCAGATTTACTTTGAAATGGGGTGTATCTGCCTTTGTTTATTATAAAAATACCATTCACGACATCTAAAATGCAATTAGCAACAGAAAATGTATTTTAATAGATTAGTTGTTGTAGTATTCAAACATAAGATAAAACAAACTCATCACGGAGATGCAAGTCATATAAAATTAGTGGAGGATATGAAAGATGACAACAAGTACAATAATCGTTTTAATTCTATGCTGTGTAGTAGTTCCTATGGGTGCATTTGTAACAATGAATTCTAAGAAAAAGAATAATGATGATAATACAGATAAAAAAACTGATTCTACAGATAATAAGTAAGGAGGATACAACAATGACAAATACAGTAACAAAGACAAATAATAATGAATCAAAGATGCAGTCATTTTTTAAGGAAGATAATCCAAAGACACTTATGATACTCAATGGTTTTACAGCTTTTATCTGGACTCTCT
>JAILEL010000255.1 GCA_024687845.1 Eubacterium sp. | reverse complement strand
TGTTATAGAGATTCGTCCAATTGTAGTTAAGCTTACATCAGTAAGATTTACACTTGAGTATGAGATTTATCGTTCAGGTACAGATGAGCTCCTTCATAGAGCTGAAACAAGTCATGCATTTTTAGATGCCGACTTTAAACCGATGAATCTGAAGAAGACTTATCCAGATGTTTTTGAAAAACTTCAGAGTATTACAAAAAAAGATAAGTAAAAAAGATAAGTAAAAAAGATAAGTAAAAGAGATAAATTTACAAACATTAACTAATCACTTATAATGTAGCGTGCAGATTATAAATAATTATCTATATAATTATTTATAATTTATATATAAAACATTTTAACTTTTTTAATTCAGAGAGGAGAAATCATGGATTACAAGAAATCTGGTGTTGATATCGAAGCGGGATACAAATCAGTGGAGCTCATTAAAGAGCATGTAAAGAAGACGATGAGACCTGAGGTGTTAGGTGGTCTTGGAGGTTTTGCTGGAGCATTTGACTTGAGTAAAATAAAGGAAATGGATGAACCTGTTCTTCTTTCTGGAACAGATGGATGCGGAACAAAGGTTAAACTTGCGTTCATTATGGATAAACATGATACTATTGGTATAGATGCAGTTGCAATGTGCGTAAATGATATTGCCTGCTCAGGTGGTGAACCACTTTTCTTCCTGGATTACATAGCTTGTGGAAAGAATTATCCAGAAAAGATTGCTAGCATTGTTAGCGGAGTTGCAGAAGGTTGTCGTCAGTCAGATGCAGCACTTGTTGGTGGTGAGACAGCAGAGCATCCTGGACTTATGCCAGAGGATGATTATGATCTTGCCGGTTTTGCAGTTGGTGTTGTAGATAAGAAGGACCTTATCACAGGCGAGAATATCAAGCCAGGTGATACACTTATTGGTATCGCTTCTTCAGGTGTACATAGCAATGGTTTTTCGCTTGTTAGAAAAGTATTTGAGATGACAAAGGAAAGCCTTGATACATATTATGATGAATTAGGAAAGACTCTTGGTGAGGCACTTATTGAGCCAACAAGAATCTATGTTCATGGCCTTAAGGCTGTTAAGGCTGCTGGAGTTACAGTTAAGGGCTGCAGCCATATTACAGGTGGTGGTTTCTATGAGAATATTCCTAGAATGCTTCCTGAGGGTGTTAGAGCTAAGGTTGAGAAGAATTCATATGAAGTTCCAGCTATCTTTAAGCTTCTTGCATCAAAGGGCGAAATAGCTGAGCAGATGATGTATAATACATACAACATGGGCGTTGGTATGGTGCTTGCAGTTGATCCTGCTGATGCTGAAAAGACAATTGAAGCGCTTGCTTCAACAGGAGACAAGGCTTGGGTTCTCGGTGAGGTTATCAGTGGCGACAAGGGCGTTGATATCGTTTAAAGGAGAAATAAGATGAAAGTTCTCGTTTTAGTATCTGGTGGTGGAACAAACCTTCAGGCAATAATTGATGCGGTAGCAGATGGAACTATCACAAATACTGAGATAGTTGGTGTTATCAGTAATAATTATGGAGTTTATTCTCTGGAAAGAGCTGAAAAGGCTGGGATAAAAAATGAAGTTATCTCACCAAAGGATTTTCCGGATAGATCTTCCTTTAACAAGGCTTTTCTTGCAAAGCTGGATGAATATAAGCCAGATCTTATTGTACTTGCAGGATTCCTTGTTGTTATTCCTGAGATGGTTATTGAGAAGTATGAAGGTAAGATTATAAATATTCATCCTTCACTTATTCCTTCTTTCTGTGGTACAGGTTATTATGGACTTAAGGTTCATAAGGCTGCATTGGAGAGAGGTGTAAAGGTATCAGGCGCAACAGTTCATTTTGTTGATGCTGGTACTGATACAGGCCCTATCATATTGCAGAAGGCAGTTTATGTTCAGGAGGGCGATACACCTGAAACACTTCAGAGAAGAATTATGGAAGAGGCTGAATGGAAGATTCTTCCAGAGGCTATTGACATGATAGCAAATGGTAAGGTTGTTTATAATAAAGCTGGAGATATGAGAAACTAGATAAATATTTGCGGATCCTTCAATAATTATGAAGACTGTGAATATTATGAGATAAAGGAGATTTGTAAAATGAAAATTTTGATCGTAGGCGGTGGCGGACGCGAGCACGCAATAGCATGGGCAGTAGCAAAGAGCCCAAAATGTGACAAGCTTTATGCTGCACCAGGTAACGCAGGTATTGCGGAGTTAGCCGAGTGCGTAGATATATCTGTTATGGATGCACCTGCATTAGTTGCATTTGCTAAGGAAAAGGAAATTGATTTCGTTATAGTTGCACCAGATGATCCTCTTGCAGCAGGTGTTGCAGATGCATTTCTTGATGAAGGAATCAAGACTTTTGGACCAAGAAAGAATGCAGCTATAATTGAGGCATCAAAGGCATTTTCAAAGGATTTGATGAAGAAGTATGATATACCTTCAGCAGCCTATGAAACATTTGAGGATGCAGATGCTGCTATCGCTTATCTTGAGACTCA
>JAILEL010000240.1 GCA_024687845.1 Eubacterium sp. | reverse complement strand
AACAGGTAACAGAAAAACTTGATAAAGGAATTCTTGACTTTGCCGTAATCTGCGAAATTCCTAATACAGATAAATATGAATATGTTACATTTCCAGCTTCAGACCGCTGGGGCGTTGTAATGTTAAAAGAGCATCCGCTTGTGATGTGATATGTGAAAGAAGGATATATGTCTTTAAGCTTTTTAATCTCTCGGGCAAGGAGGCGTATCTGATAGGATTCTGCTAAACCGAAATATATGTCACCGCCTGTGATATCATCCAGGGAAATAAATTCCTGTTCAATTTTATCTGCCATAGCAACAAGATCTTCGGCTCTATTTCTGAGGAGCATTCCTTCGTCTGTAAGTTTTATGGAGAAGCTGTGCCTTGTAAAAAGCTTTTTGCCAAGTTCTTCCTCAAGAGCCTTTAAGGCTTTAGATAAGGTTGGCTGAGTAACATGCAGTATCTCTGCAGCGTGTGACATATTTTCCTCTCTGGCTACAGCAAGAAAGTAGCGTAAGTTTTTTATTTCCATTGAAGTCTCCTTGTATGTTTGCATCACATATCGCTTATTCTTATGCATGCATAAATAAAAAGTATAGATATAAATAATACTCAATCTATTGTATATGATATTCCTAAACGGAATATCGTGATATTAATATTATTCATTAGCGAGATCTTTGTCAATAGATTACCATGTCTTCATGGAGGATATGTTGTGGAACTGAAAGATATGATAAAGGATTTAGCGAATCTAGGGTGCAAAAATGAATATGGGGAAGTTGCTATAAAACTATATGAAACAGGACAAGGAGAAGAACTGATCCGGTATCTGAAAAAATGTCGATGTGGTCTTGTGGATGAGATGCATGAAAGTCAGAGAAGAGTTGATAAAATCGATTTTTTGATCAGAAAAGTAGAAAAAGAAATATATTAATGTCCGGAAGAAAGAAACAAGAGATGAAGATATTTAGAAAATTTAAACTTAAATCACTGAGTACTAAAACTATATTTTTAAGTTTAACGATGCTAATGCTGAGTATTGTTTTATCTGCATGTGCAAATTCACCAGATGATAATATGTCAGTAAATAAAGAAAATATAGTAGAAAAAAATACGATAGAAGAAAAAAAGACAGATTCAGAGGATGCTGTAGGGGGAGAAACAAAAGTGAATGACGAAATAGAAATGAATAAAGAAACCCAAGTGAGTAACGAAATAAAAAAGAATGAAGAACAGAATATGGTGATGAAGATAGGTGAAACGAGTGTTGATGTAACTTGGGAAGATAACGATTCAATAAAAGAATTAAATAAACTGGCAGAGTCAGGACTTTCAATATCAATGTCAATGTATGGAGGATTTGAGCAGGTTGGCTCCATAGGACAGAGTATATCTAGAAATGATGTTCAGATGACAACACAATCTGGTGATATAGTGCTTTATTCTGGAAATCAGCTGGTTGTTTTTTATGGAAGTAATTCCTGGAGTTATACAAAGCTGGGAAAGATAAATCTTTCACAGAAAGAAATTGAAAAGTTACTGGGAAATGGAGATGTTACGATAACACTTGTTTTGGAATAAAAAAAAGAAGTCTAAGAAAAGGAGAAGAACTATGATCAAGAAAGAAGAACTTACATTAGTAACAGAGTGGGATAAGACATTTTCAAAGAGTGATAAGGTAGAACATAGCAAGGTTACATTTGTGAATAGATATGGTATTACACTTGCGGCAGATATGTATGTACCAAAGGATGCGCAGGGAAAACTTCCTGCCATAGCAGTTTCGGGACCATTTGGTGCAGTTAAGGAACAGTGTTCGGGACTATATGCACAGACTATGGCAGAAAGAGGTTTTCTGACTATAGCTTTTGACCCTTCGTTTACTGGAGAGAGCGGTGGAAATGTAAGATATATGGCATCTCCTGATATTAATACAGAGGACTTTATGGCTGCTGTTGATTTTCTCTCCCTTAATGAGAAGGTTGATCATGATAAAATCGGAATAATAGGTATCTGTGGCTGGGGCGGCATGGCTATAAATACTGCTGCACTTGATACTAGAATTAAAGCAACAGTTGTATCAACTATGTATGATATGACCAGAGTAAACGCAAAGGGATATTTTGATTCAGAAGACAGTGAAGAAGCAAGATATAAAAAAAGAGCTGTTATGTGCGCTCAAAGACTTGAAGATATGAAGGCGGGTGAATATAAGCTTGGGGGAGGAGTTGTGGATCCACTTCCTGAAGATGCTCCATTTTTTGTTAAAGATTATTATGATTATTACAAGACGGACAGAGGTTATCATGCCAGAAGTCTTAATTCAAATGGTGGCTGGAATGTGATTGGTTGTGAGTCCTTTGTTAATCAGTCAATACTTCAGTACAGCAATGAGATTAGAAGCGCAGTTCTTCTGATTCATGGTGAAAAAGCACATTCATGTTATTTTTCAAAGGATGCATATAAGGATATGATCCAAGATAGCAAATATGCTGACAACAAGGAGTTAATGATAATTCCTGATGCTGTGCATACAGATCTTTATGATGGTGGCGATAAAGACTACATTCCATTCGATAAGCTACAGAACTTCCTTGAAAAAAATCTAAATGTAGGTATTTGATAGATTAAAATCTTTTTCAGAGCGGTAGAGTGGCTGGCCTATAAGGTCAGTTGCTTTACCGCCCTTTTTCTTGCGTGGGATAATATGTTATACTATGTGTAAAATAAAGGATCAGGGGGAAGATTATAAAATGAAGTTAAATGAGCTACTAAAATTCGATGATATTGTCATTCAGTGCCATGACAATCCTGATGCTGACGCGTTGTCATCAGGCTATGCGCTTTACTGGTATCTGGAGAAGATGGGCAAACACCCTAGATTTATCTATCGTGGAATTAATAAGATAACAAAGAGCAACCTTATTCTTATGTTAAAATGTCTGAATATTCCAGTCAGTTATGAACCGGAAATAAAAGAGGTTCCGGAGCTTCTGGTTACAGTTGACTGCCAGCACGGTCAGCAAAATGTAACCTTTACTCCGGCTGAAAATGTTGCAATCATTGATCACCATCAGGTGACTGTAGAACTTCCGGAAATGGCTGAGGTAAGAAGTAATATCGGAAGCTGTGCAACAATCCTCTGGGACATGATCAGAGAGGAAGGTCTGGATTTTAGTAATGACATTCTTCTTTCGACAGCGCTTTACTATGGTCTATATACAGATACAAATAAGCTTTCCGAAATATCTCACCCTCTTGACAGAGATATGAGAGATTCTCTTGTGATAAATAAAAGTCTTATTACGGAGATGAGCAATTCCAATATTTCCCTTGATGAATTAAAGATTGCCGGTAAGGCAATCCTGGACTATCTGTATTGTCTTAAACACAGATATCTTATGATTAAGGCCGATCAATGTGATCCGATAATCCTAAGTGTTATTGGAGATTTTTCCATGCAGACCACCGGGGTTGAAGTATGCATTGCGTATTTTATCAGTCCCCAGGAAATAAAGTTTTCCATAAGAAGCTGTGTAAAGGAAGTGCATGCCAATGAGCTTGCTACATATCTTGCAAAGGGGATTGGTGGCGGAGGCGGACATCTTACCAAGGCTGGTGGTTCCATTGCTCCTAAAAAACTTCTGGAACTGTATCCTGAAAAAACTGTAGAATTAGAAGATTCATCTGATTCAAACAAAATGAATTCTCTGCTTGAAAAGATTATTGTAGATGAATTCCAAAAGAGAATGGATGACTATTACAACATGTTCAGAATCATTTATGCGAAGGACACTGTGCTTGATACAAGTGATATGAAGCTTTATGAAAAGATTCCTCAGACAGTTGGATATGTAAAGCTTACAGATATGTTCCCTGCAAACTCGCTAGTTGAAATCAGAACTCTTGAGGGAGACATAAACATAAGGATTGAAGAGAACATGTGTCTGATGATCGGAATTGGAGGAGAGATTTATCCAATATCAAAGGAAAAGCTGAAAAGAAGCTATAAAGAAACTGGAGAATCCTATGATATAGCATTTGAATATGAACCACGGATCATGGATGTTATCACGGGGGAGAAGAAGGGTGTTTTGAAATATGCTCATGCTATAATTGCAACCGGAAAAACAAAGATATATGCAAAACCGCTTGATTCATATGTCAAACTCTTTACCACTTGGGATGAAGAAAAATACTATTCTGGAACTCCGGAGGATTATATTGCTGTCAGAGATGATGATCCTCATGATATTTATGTGATAAATGGAAGATTTTTTAACAGGCTTTACAAGGAGGCAGAGTAGGCGAATGGTTCTACATTATAATGCGTTCATATCATATAAGCATGCCCCAGAGGACAACAGGGTCGCAGAGGCTATTCACAAGGGATTGGAAAGATTTCATATTCCAACGAAGATACAGAAACAGACGGGTTTCAGACGTATCAACAGGATTTTCCGCGATACTGAGGAACTTCCTATAACCAGTAATCTGAATGATACTATTGCAGCTGCGCTTGATAACTCGGATTACCTGATCGTAATCTGCTCGACTAATACCAAGGAGTCTATATGGGTTCAGCGTGAGATAGAATATTTCCTTAGAAACCATAGCATAAAACAGGTGTATACGGTTCTTGTAAATGGAGATCCACAGCAGGTTATTCCGGAAATCCTTCAGTATGAGAATCGACAGTTTCAGGATCAAAATGGTCAGATGCAGACCTTCCGTGTTCCGATAGAACCCCTTTCCTGCGACTACAGGATGCCACTTGGTAAGGCTGACAAGATAGAACTTCCACGTCTGGTCAGTGGTCTGATTGGCTGTTCCTATGATGAATTGATGAATCGTCGCAGACAGTATGTTCTGAAACAGGTTATGCTGGGATTTTCTGCTGCATTACTGCTGACAATTGCATTTTGCGGTTACCTCGTTTACAGCAGAAATGCTATACATGAGAATTATCTGGAGTCGCTGAGGAGTCAGTCAAAATATCTGGCAAATGAATCTGAAAAGCTTCTTGAAAATGAGCTTCGAATCACTGCGCTTCAGCTTGCCCTTGAGGCGTTACCAAAGAACTCTGAAGATGAAAGACCGGTCATACCGGAAGCTGTAAAGGCATTAACAGATGCAACCCTTGCTTATGAGAGTAATACCGGAAGTAACATACATGCGATGTGGGATTATCGTATGCCGAATTACGTTTCGGATTTTCAGCTGTCTCCAAAAAGAACATCAGTTGCTGTCCGGGATTCTGGAAATGTTATAGGTATATGGAATACTAAAACGCATGAAAGCATTCTGTATCTGGATAACATCAGAAATTCAATTGAGGGTATGAAATATCTGACTAATGAAATTCTGGTGTTCTGGATATCAAACAGGATTTTCTGCTATAACGTTCAGACTGGAAAATTACTCTGGGAATATTCTTTAGACAGTGGCAGATTCCAAAATCAGAATGGTATGGTTGTAGGAGATGGTACATTTTACATTGCGACAAGTAGTAATAAGCTTCTGGAAATCGATGCCTCCACAGGCGAGCTTAAGAATACATGGGAGTTTCCTACTGACAACGGGTTGGAGGAGTTCGGTGTTGCAAAAATGAGCTTATCCGAGGATAAGAAAAAAATCGGATTTTATGGCATTCTGTCCTGGGAAAAATATGTATATGGTGTACTTGATTTAACAACACAGAAATTTCTTGTATCGGAAACCGTTGATAGATTAATTTTGGATGTGGGATGGGTAGATGATAAGCTAATGATTGCATGTGGAGATGATGATCCTTTCGGAGCAAGTATGTCGCTAGGAAATGTGGCAATTTTGTCGGAGGATGACTATGTGATTAAGTGCATTGATCCTTCTGATCTGAGCGATATATGGAACGCTGATTTTACTTGTAATGGTGTAAGAATAAATGGTGGATTTCTAGGCCTGAAGGATGATGCTTCTGTGCTTTATTACTCCGGAAATGTTGGTACTATCTACGATATGAAGACTGGGGAAAAGCAGTTTAATCATAATGTGAATAGTTCTATCATTTATGCTTCTGACTTGGATGAAGATGGAAATCCGGTATATGTCACTGATAAAGGCGGCTATGCTGTACCAGCTCTGACAGTGGGTAATAAAGCCGTTTATAGCTATTCATTCTTTTCTGATAATCTGAATCAGGTTATTTTTGGAAATGAGGTTTATGCAAGTCGAAGAGATGGAACTGAACTCATAGTATATGGCTATGATGTCTATGATCCGAACTGGACTTCTATTAGCAAGGACATAACTATAAATGGAGCGGCGAATGATTATTTTATGAATGATCAGGTTCTTGCGATTCTGTCAGATGAAGATGGAAAACCTACGCTTACGACCATTAGACTGGATGAGGAATATAAGATTATACAGAACGAGCTTCCGGGGGATAACTTCGAAGATTTTGAGATTCTTGGATTCTTTCAGAATAATGTATATCTTGCGTTCATAGAGGATGAATCCTTTTGTCTGCGTTCCTACAATATTTCCACGGGGGAAATTCAAACAGAGAAAATATTTGATTCGGCTATTTTTGCGAGTGGAGTTGCTGAGTTTAGCAATGGCACTTTAGTTTACAGATTTCAAAATGAAGATTTTAAATCTGAAATTGCAATGTATGATCTGACTACAAAGAAGAAAAAAAGAATCAAACTTACAAAGGAAAGTGCCTCTTCATCAGAGACTCCAAGGTATTATGAAAAAGCTGGTATGATATATTATCCGTATGAACCAGGTTATATTATAGATATTAATGATTCAGAGACAAGACAGATTGATGTACCTGAAAACTGGGTTAAGACAATTTGCTATTCTGAAAACAGTGATAATGAAAAATGTGCCATTTCAGATGGAAATAAGATTTATTATCTTGACTCCAAAGGGAATACGGAAGACGTGATTGACTGTCCGGGACTGACTCCGGCAGCGATATATTTCGATAATAGAAAGGATGAGTTAATAGTTCTTTACAATGATGGAAATCTGTATTGGTATACCAAGGATGGCCACTTTATCAGGAAAGCAGAGATTTCTTATATTGCAAATTATACCGATGGAATCAAATTCGATGTTGATGACACTAACAATCTCCTGTATATCCAGATAGGTATAGTCACAGATGTTGTAGATATTAATAGCGGTGTCGAGATAACTCATCTGACTAATTCCTTCGGACATCATATGTCAACAGACCGGTTTATTACTGAGTCATATGATGACAATTCACAGGTGAAGATTGGCTATTATAAGAGATACACAGTGGAAGAGCTTATTGAGAAGTCAAATACAATCCTTCAAGGTGCTGAACTCTCAGATGAGATCAAATCCCAGTATGGAATCGAAGATGACTGATTCTGGAACTCAAAAAACACGATTCAGTGCTGCGTAAGCAGCAATAGAACATCGCATATAAGCTTATTTATGCTTGCATAAGAATAAGCTTATATGCGATGTGGACTTAAGAGTGTTTTTTGAGTTAACCGTGAATAGTAACGTTACTCAGTTACTATTCACGGTTCATGACTATTTTGCTTGTGTTTTTTTAGAATAGGGATTACTATTATGTAAAGCGCTTACATTTTGCT
>JAILEL010000211.1 GCA_024687845.1 Eubacterium sp. | reverse complement strand
GATTAAGTCTACCATTCCAGATTCAGGCTTCTTTTTTGCAGATATTTTTGCCTTATTATTGGTGTAATCAATGCTATCTATAGTAAGACATTCTTTACCTTCTGAATCTATGTTATTTTCAGAAAATGCCCAGGCAATCTGATCAGCAACATTGGAGCTATCAACTATAGCAGATACAGTATCACTTTCTCCTGTCCATAGTTCTCCAGTGTCATTAGCAGACTTAAGCGAAAGAACTCCCTCATACTGAGGATAAAGATCGAGAGAAACATATGTTAATACATCTGTAAGATTTTCTAAATAACCAGATTTTCTGTCAGTAGAAAATGTAATTGATAGTTCTTTTTTTGCAGTAATATTTCCTGCTGTAAATTTGTACTTCTTTACATTTGTAGAAAAATACTCTTCTGCATTAAGCAGAGTCTGCGTCAAGACTACATTTCCATCATCATCTTTCCACTGAATTTCTGTATCTAATTGTCTGACATCATCATGTTTAGTTACTTCCGCATTATATTCAACATTGCTTCCATCAACTTTGTGGCTTATTGATGTAACTATTCGCTCTGTTGCTTCTGCATCCTCTTCAACATCTATTTCTATTTCATTTGTTGAACGCATACTATATGAAGTAATAGTAGAACCATCTTCTTTTTTAGGAGTAAGCCTAGTTGTTTGTGTATATACTTCTATATATGCTTTATCACTTATAGCATTTTCATCCTCTGGACTTACTGTAATTGATGTAATACCAGGAGTAATACCATTAATTGTTCCATTCTGATTAACTGTCACATACCTAGAATCACTAGATGTATATTTGAAAATATCATTTGAATCCTTAGGAAGATAATCAAACTTATCACTTAGTAAATAACTACTTTTCTTAGCCAGATAATACTTTGCATATTTTACGTAGCGTTTGCCTTCCTTTTCATAATAGTGATCACTTTGATTTTTTAATTCTTCCCAATCCTCATCGGAAACACTGTCATCAATAGTCTCTTCAACATAGTTCTCATCACTACTATTAATCTTGAAATTGACGCTTGCAGCCTTCACTCTTTTAGCAATATTAATATCAAATGTTTTAGATACATTTCTCTCTCTAATAGCGATAATTGCATTAGATTCCTCAGACTTATCAATACCACTATATGTTGTCAAACTGAACTGCCCTTCTTTACCATTTGCCGCATCTGCTGCAGTAAATAAAGCTTTATCTCTATCAGTTTTAGAAAAGCTTCCAACTGAAGGATCAACACTCCATTTAAAGCCATCAGTTCCTGGAACCGCTCCTCCTTCAGGTCCCTCAACAGTAAAACCTGCTTTTCGGGTTGCTACAACAGTTTCCTGTCCCTTTATCCTAAAATCAGGTGTCTTTTCTAATGCAACAATCTTAAGTATAAAACCAGTTAAGACTTCACCATCATTATTATGATAGTATAATGTAATAAACGCATCGTCTTGAACACATATATTAAAATCACCACTTTTTGTCGTTACAATATATGTGCCACCTGGGATAGTATTATTATCAGTCAATGTAGCATGAGAAAAATTGGAATCATCATTAGTATCATTACTACTTACCTTTTTATATCCTCCC
This sequence comes from Eubacterium sp., assembly GCA_024687845.1. The sequence goes on along the minus strand of JAILEL010000211.1, from coordinate 1,927 downwards.
AACTGATTTCCATCTTTATCCGTTAGATAAGCATCAAAATAGCTGAAATTCGGATCAGCATCAAATGAACACTCCAAGCATGTTCCCTTATCAATATACAGAACATTCTGCCCACCTTGCGAGTACTTGATTTCGCTACCAATAAAATTGTTCTCAGATGACAAATCAGTTACAGTGGCAAAACCATCCTTTTTCTCAAGCCATTTAATCTCATCATCACCTACTTTTTTCGACTTAACTTCATAACCTCCACTATATAGTGCTTGTGGCCTTAGAATCAGTGAAGCCGAAGACGTCTCAGCTTTAACTTCACTTACCACACTTGATCCAATAATCGGAATAGTGGAATAACCATTCGAAAAGATCAATGTAGCAGCAAGTGCCGTAGCAAAGATTCGTTTTAATAAGCTACCTCTCCTCATAATCTCTCCTTTCATAAAATATGACATATGGTTCTGACAAAAATATATGATATTATATCACATTATGAACAAATATTCATCTTTTTTTCATTGTAATATATACATCTTGCACACTTTTTCTGTATAAGAACTTTCTCAACAGAGTGTTTATGCACAAAAAAACGCCTTAAATCGGCGTTTTTCAATCAATCGTACCAGTCTTATTATGTTAGTACTTCATTATAAGTTATTTAAGAAAGCTTTACTAGTTATTTTGGATCATGCTCTCCAGCTCCCTGATAGACACCGAAAAAGCATCTGCAGTCTTGATTACATCAAACTTTTTACCATCCCTAAATTTTTCCATCCAATATCATACAGAATAGTTACAAATAGAATTTTTTCATCATCCATTAATATAAATATTCATAATAATCTTTTAGCAGATGTCTTCCTTTTCAGATAAATCATATAAAAGAAAAATAAAATCCAAGATAATAATGAAACAAGTATTCCTAAGTAAAACCCTGCCGGAGTATATCTAAATTCCAGCTCATGCTCTCCTGGTTCAAGATCAATTCCTACAAATGTATCAATAACCTTTTTAATTTCCACTTGCTTTCCATCATCAAATACTTTCCAACCATCATCATATGGTATGGTTGTAAAGAGTGTTTTTCCGTTCTGAATATTTACTTTAGCCTTGATGTGTCCTCCTGAAATCTTCTGAATCTCCATTTCATTAGATTTTAATACATTAATAAATGAAGCATATTCGTTTTCATCTATATAGGCAAACCTCAACTCTAGTAATGGCATTTCTACTAATGAGTATCCATCAGCCATCCGATTCTCACTCTGAATAATAACATCTACCCTATCTCCATTATTCAGTTTCCCTATATTTAGAATCCCATTAAAGCTTGTAAACTCATATCTTCTTATTTCATTATTAACATAGATTGTAATTATTCCATAATCAGAATAATTCATATACATGTTATATACCCCAGCCTTTTTAACTTTAAATCCTACTCTGACATATGGTGTTTCTGAAGTCTGATTCGGAACAAGCCTATAACAGAGATAAGTTGTCTCAGCACTTTGTAACTCATATCCTTCTCCAGATATTTCGTATTCCGGAATTTCTTCTACTAACAATTTACCACAACCGGACATTGAAGATGCAAGTGCATTAACATTTTCTAGTATTTCACTTTCATCTGGACTTAACTTATCTATATCTTTATTAACTGCATAACCTAATGAAAGAGCATTTTCATTTCTAAATGTTTCAACATCCCCCAATTTTGAAATACTTTTATAATCCGTCTCAGCCAAAAAAGTTTCTTTTGTTTCATATATATATCTAACACCTAATATATCATCCAACGGTTCAAAACCACCGTTTTCATCTACTGAAACATCCGTTTTAAAAACGCCATAATTTCCACTAAATCTTAGTAAATTACTGTTAATCATACTATTAAAAGTAGACATACCATATGTACCAAGAATATAACTAC
>JAILEL010000191.1 GCA_024687845.1 Eubacterium sp. | reverse complement strand
CTTTAAAAATCTTCCAGACTTTTGAATCCAATCCTATTCGTCTCAAGCTTATCTTATTTACCTTTAGAGCAAATAAAGCAAAAGCTAAAATAACTATGGCATATCCAAAGAATGAACATATAAGCAATATATCCTGTGGCAGTTGCCTGTCGGTCGCATTATAGCCGAAGGGCATAGACCCGAAGATGATGAGTGCCTCTCCTACAAGCAAACCGACGATATATATCAGATACGCCGAAAGAATTATTCTCATAGAATATAGAATTCTGTTCTCTTCCTCTTTTCTGGAAAATGGATTTATACCAGAAAAGAATCTTTTTACCATTTTTTTCATTTACACACTTCTCCTTTGTTTTGATGAGAAAAGTGTATTTTATTAACAAAAAAAAGCCCACCAACTGCTCTTTACAATCTGTCAACCAAGGTTAACAATCCTGTAAATTAGCGTTGCAGGCCTTCATATACCTCCCAGATTTGATGTTCTCATTTTTAGCTGATAGGAATCATAAGTGTAACTAGAAATCCTTCTGTATCACTATCACAGATAAGCTCTCCATTCATCTTTATCATGAGAGATTTCGCTATGTAAAGTCCCAGTCCACTTCCCTCTTTGTTAGCAGACTCCGCCTTCTTTCCACGATAAAACTTATTTGTTATAAGCTCCAGCTCATCCCTCGAGACACCTGGACCATAATCCTTTATGACCATCTTAAGATATTTATCGGTGATGCCATAATCTACATCTATCCTGGTGCCGGCATACTTGTATGAGTTGCTAATGATATTTCCTATCACCTGACTCATTCGCTTATCATCTATATTTATAATAATCTTTGGAAGTTCTGTTTCAGTAACAAGTCCCTTTGAATCATTCTTCTTAATTATCTCACTTAGAATAGTCGACTCTTTATCACTGCAGTTTACCTTAAACTCTCCCAGGTCCTCCATTGTAGCTGAGAAAAGATCATTTACCAGACTATCTATCTGATCAGCCTTCTTGTATATATTATCCAGCTTATCCAGAATGTCTGTATCTCTCTGAAGCACCTGATTCTTTGACATATCCGTTTCAGACTCTGCCTTCTCAGGTTCTTCACTTATATACTTATTAAGCTTAGCTTCCAGAAGCTCTGTAGTAAGTTTAATGCCTGTTATCGGAGTTTTAAGATCATGGCTGAGGGACGCTATAAGCTCCTTCTCTTTCCTTTGAAGTTCTATCTCTCGCTTCTTTGACTCCGCCAGTTCCTCTCGCATGATATCAAAGCTCTCCGTAAATGTTCCGAACATGTTACTCTTTTCCATCATCAGAGGCTCATCCAGTTTACCCTCTGCAACCTTCCCTGCAAAGGACTGCATCCTTTTAAACGGTTTAACGATAGTATTATCAATGTATATACCATATATAACAGCACCAATTAAAAATATCAGAGCCATTACCACAAGTCCTAAAACAAGCTTAGCTTTAAATATTTTGAAGCCTTCCTCCGGAAGCTCAAGTATGATTACCGTTCCAAGTATTCTTCCATCCTTTATCACATGCTTATACAGCAGTCTCCTTCTGCCGGCATCTTCCGCTGAATAGTTTCCTCCACCAAAGATTTTCATGATCTTCTCTTCAGCTCCAGAAGATTTATAAACCTCTTTTCCATTATTATCTATGACAACAAAATCCACCCCATAGTCCTTTTCTCCAAGACTATCGGGTGAATTAAACTTTGCCTCAGCATCCTTAGTTATATCATTTAATATGAGTACATTCTCGCCATCTGCTGAAATGACCTCACTGGAATCACCGGATAATATCACAAAAAGGATGATTCCAGTAATCATAAAAATGCCGAATATTAAAACAAACTTTGCGTAGTTTTTCATCTTATCCTTCTATCATATATCCAACTCCCCAAATGGTTTTTATAACCTGAGGATTCTTTGGATCACTCTCGATCTTTTCTCTCAAATGACGAATATGAACGGCCAGCGTTCCTTCACCAATAAATTCATCATCCCATACATTCTTCAAAAGTTCATCTTTAGTAACAACTCGGTTCTTGTTCTCCAGAAGATAGATCAGCATCTTATACTCCATAGCTTTGAGACTGATCAGGTCATCGCCTCTTCTAAGCTTATGAAGATTTGTATCAACACTGAGGTTTTCGGTAAGACTTAGACACCCTGAATTATCAACTATCCTGCTCCCCTCTATACCACTTGATTTCAAGGCAAGCTCGGCATCTTCCTTTGCCTTCTCATATCTTGCAAGTATAGTCTTCACCTTTGCCAGTAAAATGCTGAGAGTATAAGGCTTTTTAATATAATCATCTCCGCCAATATTCAGAGCTATGAGGACATCATCGTCACTGGTTCTGGCACTGAT
>JAILEL010000165.1 GCA_024687845.1 Eubacterium sp. | reverse complement strand
TATTCCAAAGACACAGATTATTATATACCTGTTATCTCTTAGATTAATAAGAAGAGTTAACAGGTATATAATAATCTGTGTCTTTGGAATAATGATTATGTTTATTGCCAGCAGGATATGTTTTACATTGTATAGAAATATATCAAGGATGCTGCTGAATCATATATGCTTATTTCTATCTATTGGATTTATAATCCAGTCCAGAATCAATTTTACCCATGCATTTAGGCAGCTTATTATTGTGTCGATTTGCGTCGCCTTGTTTGTAGCTGTGCCAATTGTTATAAGAAAATCATCGTTTATCCAATATTTCACTTATATATATGGAACTGTTGGAATACTTATGCTTCTTTTGGTACTTTCATTTGGAAAAAGTGTTAATGGTTCTAAGCTTTCTTTTAGAGTGTTTTCTTTAACATTTCAGCCGTCAGAACTCGTTAAAGTTTTATTTGTATTTTTAATTGCAGGTATGCTTTTTGAAAGTCACAGTTTTAAAAAGATTGTTTTGACAACTTTATTTGCGATGGCATATATTATGATACTTGTTCTTTCAAGAGACCTTGGCTCTGCACTTATATTTTTCCTTGCATATATGGTTATGCTCTATGTAGCAACAGGGCATTATATATATTCTGTTATAGGTATTGCAGCCGGAACCGTTGGAGCAATTTATGCTTCTAAAGTCTTTAGCCATGTAATGGTTAGAGTTAATGCATGGAAAGATCCATGGGGCGATATTAATTCTACAGGCTATCAGCTTGCTCAATCTTTATTTGGAATCGGTACCGGTGGCTGGTTTGGAATGGGGCTAGGTAAAGGAGAGCCTGGAACTATACCTCTTGTTGATGAAGATTTTGTTTTTTCAGCAATATGTGAAGAGATGGGGACCTTATTTGGTATTCTTCTTATTATAACTTTTCTTGCCTGCACCTTCTTGTTTTTAAAAATTGCCGTAAGAACTGTTTCTTTATATTACAAACTAATTATTTACGGACTTTCAACTATATTCATAACTCAGGTTATATTAACAATAGGGGGCGGAACAAGGTTTATTCCTTTGACGGGTGTAACATTACCTCTTATTTCAAGTGGTGGCTCTTCAGCATTTACTATTCTTATACTTTTTGGTGTAATAGCGGGAATATCTATGATGCCATCACGTGAAGAATTAGATGACAAAGAACTTATATATGACTACCCGGAAGATGACTGGATATATGTGGAAGAAGGCTACTACGACGAAGATGATGAGTATATCGATCCCGGATACTATGATAGTGAAGGTTATTATATTGAGAATGGATATTATGACGAAAACGGAAGATTTGTTGAGATAGATGATTCATATTATGATGAGTTATGGGAAGAGGAATCACGTTCTAAAAGTTCTAAAATCATCTTTCCAAGGCCAGATATCTTAATTAATATTTTAAATATTATAATTTTTATCGGTATCATATTCAATATATGGCATTTTATGCACTTCGATAGAATGAAAGCTATAAATAATTCTTATAACGCCAAGAGACTTGCTGTATTAGAGGAACAAAATACCCGGGGGTATATATATGCTTCTGATGGCAGTGTTTTGGCTGGAACATATAAGGATTCTGAAGGAAATATATTCAGGAATTATCCGTATGGCAGTTTGTTTTCACATGTGGTTGGATATAGTACATATGGCACCAGTGGTATTGAAAATGCCTATAATATATATCTTATAAGTTCGGATATAAGTGTTGATCAAAAAATAAAGAATGATATGGCCGGTGTGAAGAATCCTGGAAATGATGTCTATACTACACTGGATCCAAAACTTCAACAAATCGCTTCGGATTCTCTTGGTGCATACAGGGGAGCTGTTGTGGTTCAGGAGGCTAAGACCGGACGTATTCTTGCTATGGTCTCAAAACCGGATTATGACCCTAATTCAATATCTATGAATATGGCAAGTTTAAGTGATAGCAAAACTGAAGCGCCTTTGTTAAACAGAGCTTCGCAAGGTTTATATCCTCCGGGCTCAACTTTTAAGATAATTACAACTCTTGAATATATCAGGGAAAATCCGGATAATTACGATTCTTATTCGTATAACTGTACCGGAAGATTTAATGCCGATGGCAATACAATAAAATGTTATCACGGTATGACGCATGGCAGTGTTGACTTAAAGCATTCATTTTCCAAATCATGCAACTGTTCTTATGCCAACATTGGTCTAAAACTTAACAGGGATAATTTTTGCAGTACGCTTGATGAACTTATGTTTAACGCTAACCTTGATCTTGGATATGATACAAAACCTAGTAAAATTTCTATTGGAAATGATATGACAATAGATGACATGATGCAGTCAAGCATAGGGCAGGGTACTGTTCTTATGACTCCTATTCATCTTAATATGATTACCGCAGCAATAGCTAACAGGGGAATCATGCTTAAGCCATATATGGTTGATAAAGTAAAAAATCGTAATGGCAAAGTGGTAGAAGAGTTTAAAAGTCAGGAAATCAAAAGAATCATGTCAGAAGATGAGGCGGCTATACTTACAGACTATATGAAAGAAGTAGTCCAGACAGGTACCGCTAAAAAGATTAATGATACAGGCATAGTCATTGCGGGTAAAACAGGTTCGGCAGAATTTGCAGATTCTTCATCAAGATCTCATGCCTGGTTTACAGGTTTTGCACCAGCAGATGACCCTGAAATAGTTGTTACAGTAATCATTGAAAATATAATCTCCTCCGGAGCCTATATTTTCAATGATTACTGTA
>JAILEL010000101.1 GCA_024687845.1 Eubacterium sp. | reverse complement strand
TAGTTGATCCGGCTCCTACAAAGGAGTATGGTGGAATATTCCTGACATTCAAAAACAAGAATGGCGTTGTAAGCGTGGATCAGATTAAGATTAAGAGCATTGACCTTGGAAGTAAGCTTGATGTAGCGGCTGCAGGAAGTACTACATGGACACAGAAGGTTGTGCTTTATGTCATTGCCCCAGCTGGAAAGGTCACAGCTACTGGTACTAATAAGAGCACTTATACTAGTGATGGGGCTGAGCCGATCATGGCTGAGGTTAAAGAGTCAAAGGATTCAAAGGGTACTAAGGTATCATTTAAATCAGGTGATCTTGAATGGGAAGGAACCTTCTATGTAGATAGCACAAGACCTGAAATCAATACCTTCCATGTAGGTCTTAGAGATGTAAGTAACAGTAAGCTTTCTTATTTCTCAGGCGATCCAGCTATTACTTATAATATAGAAGATAATATAAGCGGATGGGCTGAAACAGATGGTATTATTGTTAAAATCAATGAAAAAGAATATAAAGATGTTAAAAGTAAGCAGAAGCTTAGCGAAATAATCGGAAAGATAGATGAATCAAAGATATATAATATTACACTTACTGTAAAGGATAAGGCTGGAAATGAAACCAGTACATCAGGTAAGTTCAAGGTTGATAATTCAGCACCAACAGTTAGATACGATGTATCAGATAGTAGTGGAAATACAAAGGAAACAATATATGAGTCAGTATATTATAGTGGTGATACTACTGTAAAAATGACTATAAAAGATGCTAACCTTTCAGGACTTACTAAAGCACAGTTCTTAAAATATATCTCATCTATGAAGATAAATGGTGAAGCTGTTAATCCTGGGGATTATGAATGGAATGAAACCTCTGGAGCATGGGTTGCAAGAGATATTGTTGCAGGTGATGAAGAAGGAACATATTTATATGAAATAACTGTTTTGGATCCTTCTAAGAATGTTAATACAAGAACAAGAAAATTCATTGTGGATTCTACAAACCCAGCACTTAGCTTCAAGGTGGATGGAAACAATTATGATATTGATGATCCATCAGATATGCAGTATTTTAATAAGAGCTTTCTTGTAGTAGCGAAAGCATCTGATAAAAATATTGATGATGATACATATGATCTTGAGTATCTGTATTCAACACTTGCTGGTGAAGAATCAGAGGAGACAGAAACTGTCGATGGAACAAAGCTAAAGATTGTTGAAGATGGTATTTATGAACTTACATTTACAGCATCAGATAGAGCTGGTAATGAGTCAGAAAAAACAATATACGTAGGAAGAGACACAGTAGTACCTGCTCATAACCTTTATGTAAAGACTGATAATCCAGCTAAGTTTGCAGATTATAAGAATCATTACATTAATAAGACAGGTAAATTTGCAAACAAGAGAGAAAACTATGAATATGGTCTCTACTTTGATTCTTCTGTTCAGGTAGAAGTAGGAATCGTTGAGGATACGCTGTCTAAGTATGAAATATATGATACTTATAGCAGCACTACATCTCCGATACTTACTGAAACAATTGATAATGCAGCAGATACAAACAGATATACAAAGGAAGTAACACTTTCAGGAGAAGGCGAGCATATCCTGTATCTGGTTTCTGAAGATCTGGCTGGCAACAAAACAATAGATACTGATTCGGCAAAACGTATCAGAGTATATATTGATAGTACAGATCCTGATATTACAACAATCCTTAATGGAGAGAACTATACAGAAGGCTCAGGTATCAGATACCTTAAGTCTGACGGAACAATCACAGTATCTGTAAATGATACATATAAGGATGCAAATGATCTTACAAGAATCAGTAGTATGAGCCCTCCGGGATCAGGAACTTCAGTAGTACAGAACAAGATCAGTGAAGGAACAGAAAGCTTTACATCTGAGGCTGATTACGAAGTTCAATACACTGCAGTAGATCTTTCAGGAAGAAAGAGTGCAACAAGACATGTAAACTTCCGTGTTGATAAGACAGCTCCAGAGCTTACAATTACTGGCCCTGCTTCATCAACAACTAAGACAACAGTAACACTTAATATTAAGGAAGCATTCTATGCTGATATGCCAGCTGCTAAATATACAGTATATATGAAGAAAGACGGCGAAGGCGAGAGACAGATTAAGTCAGAAGAATTTGCTCCTAGAAGTTCAAGTGACAGTATAACATTTACATTTGATGAAGATGCTGAATACAGAATTGAGTTCTCAGCAGAAGATAAAACTGGAAATACATCTAAGACAAGTTATTCACTCATTCAGGATGCTACAGCTCCTAAGATTGAACTTGGTGGTGTAAGCAACTATGATATGACAGACCAGAATGTCAGCTTTAAGGTAACTGTTGAAGAAGCGTTCTATTCAAAGAATAAGATTGTAATGACAGGAACCAGAAAGGACATTGATGGTAATATCGAAACTCTGGATCTTGATCCAAGCAAATTTGCTGGAACAACTATTAAGAGCATGGAAGAAGTTTTCGATAAAGACGGAATCTATGATATTCAGATTACATCAACAGATGGAGCAGGTAACTCAAGCTCTAAGGATATTCATTTCACAATCGATAAGACTAACCCATCACTTGGAGATATTTCAAAGTATGATGGAAAGATATTCAAAGAGTTCAAATGGGATCTTGGCTCACCAGATTCTTTAGCTAAGGATCTTACTGTTTGTGATGTTAAGCTTTACATCGATGGTGTGCTTTATGATGGGGATTCACCAGTAGATGATGGTAGTCATGTTCTCAGAATAGAAGCTACTGATGAAATGGGTAACACTGAATTCAAAGAAGCTAAGTTCATAGTTGACTCAAAGAATCCTACGATTATCGTTACAGGAGTTGAGGATAAAGCAAAGCTTGAAACTGCAACTAATGTAACTGTATCAGTTCAGCTGGATGAGGATACACTTACATCTGTAAAACTTAATGGTGCAGAAATTGCTATAAATGATAACGAAGCTTCATTCACAGTAGATACAAAGGGTAAGTATAAACTTGAAGCTACAGCTAAAGACCAGGCTGAGAATGAAGCGTCAATTGCATACGAGTTCTCCTTTGGTAAGGCTGCATCAGTTAACTGGCTGCTTATCGTAATAATAGCCGTAATAGCTATTCTTCTGATAATCGGAATACTTGCACTTATTGCGAGAAGAAATAGAAGTTAATCGGTTACTAATAGTCAGAAAAATAATATGATAAAATTAGGTGGCACATGAAAATCGGTATTTATGATCTTCGTGTGTCACCTGTTTTTTTGAGTGGTAATGAAAAAATACTTTACTTGCCTTCCTATATTGGGGTATAATGTAGATTGTTTGTACTGCGCAATAAAACTTTTATTTTATTATATGATGTTATGGGGAACGTAGTGAAGGTTTCTGTTTTATCACATACGATTTAGTTTTTAGAGGAGTTAGTATGAAGAAAATAAAAAGAATCACAACATTATTATTGGTTGCTTCTATTATAATAATGCTATTTCCGGAGGCTTCATTCAATCGGGGGAATGGAGTTGAGGCCGCAACTGCTGCTGAGATTGTAAATGATGCAGCCCAGTGGGTGGGAGTTACGCCATATGTATGGGGCGGCACAGATCTTAATAAAGGTTGTGACTGTTCAGGATTTGTGTGTGCAATCTTTAAAAGACATGGAGTTGATTTTATTGGCACATACGGAATCAGAGATGCTGAACAGATATATTATGGCGGCAAGTCAGGAAAGATTGGAAAAATTGTTGGAAATACTCCTGACAAGATGAGAGATGGATATATAATTATATTCAATTCATCTCTGGGCTTTGCCGGACATGCCGGAATCTGTACTCATGATTCAAATGGAAATAAAGAAGTTATTCATGCTCGTGGAAAGCTTTATGGAGTTACAAAGGATGCTATATCCTACCTCTGTGGCGGACCTAATGGTATGGAAATACTTGCAATAATAAAGCCAAACATAATAAATGGAGTACCATCAGGTCAGAATAATCCTTCTCCAAATAAGGATCCTGACAATGGTTCAACGGATAATCCTGATTCAGGTACGGATTCAGCTGATAACCCTGGACATCCGTTTTCTATTCCTAGTGCTGCAGTTAATAAAAATTATGGAAATGAAGTAAGATGGCTTCAGACAGCACTTAATAAGGTAATGGGCTCTAATCTTGTAGTAGATGGCTCATTTGGTCCACTTACTGAAGCTGCACTTAAACAGTTCCAGACTAAGTATAATCTTAAGGTTACGGGCAAGGCAACTAAGGGAATTGTTAAGAAACTGGTTTCTATTTATAAGAAGACAAAGGGTGTTACTGCTCTTGAAATAAATAAAAAGAATATGAATTCCTTACAGGCAGGTAAGACAGTAAAGCTTACCGCTACAGTTACTCCGACAGAATGTAAGAGTGTAGCTCTTACTTGGACTTCTTCCAATAATAGTATAGCAACAGTAGATAATACTGGTAAGGTTACTGCTGTTTCTGTTGGTAAGGTTGAGATTACAGTATCTGCACCAAATGGTGTTAAGGCAACGAAGAGCCTGAACATCAAAGCAAATCCTGCGACTGTTAAGAAAAGCGAGTGGTATAATGGTGAGTACTACGATGCCAAGGGACAAAAAACAAACAAGGCAGTATGCTCCTGGAAACAAGACAGCAAGGGTAGATGGTACGGTAATGCAAAAGGCTGGTATGCAAAGAAAAGATGGTATAAGATAGATGGCTACAAGTACAGATTCGGCAAGGATGGATATGTACTTGACGATGGATGGGCTAAGGTAGGCGGCTATTGGTACTACTTTAAGTCTGATGGAAAACTTGCATCCAATGAATGGGTAGATGGTTATTTCCTTAGCAAAAATGGAAGATGGACATATCAGTACAAGGCATCCTGGAAAAAGACAGACGCAGGATGGATGTATAAGGATACCAATGGATGGTATGCTAAAGGTAAGACCATTACTATTGATGGTAAGGATTATAAGTTCAACAAGAAAGGTATATGGGTTGAACAATAAAAGAAATACATTTAGAAACAGAGGAGACATAGCATGAAGAAGGCAAAAAGAAATGCGATTCTTGGACTCATAGTCTTTGTACTGCTTGTTGCAGGTGCAGTCTATGCAGTAATTGAAGGATTGGGTTCAGACGCGGTAGGACGTGCCAAGGATATTCCGCTTGGACTTGATTTGCAGGGAGGTGTCAGCGTTACTTACGAGATACAGGAAGACGATGCTACAGACGAGCAGATTAATGCAACCATAGACAAACTGCAGCGAAGAGTAGATACATACAGTCCAGATGCAGAGGTTTATAAGCAGGGTAGTAAACGTATTACTGTTGAGATTCCTGTAGATACAAGCAAATATGATCCTAACGCTATTCTTGATGCATTAGGTCGTCCTGGAAAGCTTGAGTTCATTGATCCGGAAAACTATGATAAATTTTCACAGGGTCAGGAATACGAGGCTGCTCTTACTGGTTCAGACGTTAAGAACGCTGAGGGTGGACGTATTCAGGAGAGCACAGGCGAGGATGAATATATAGTTTCACTTCAGTTTACAGATGAAGGCGCTAAGAAGTTTTCAGATGTAACTGGAGCAAATGTAGGCGACAGAGTTTATATCATATATGATAGCGAAGTAGTTAGTGCTCCAACTGTTAGAGAACAGATATCAGGTGGAAGCGCTCAGATAGATGGAATGGCTGATTATGAAGAGGCATCTAATCTTGCAAGTACTATCAAGATCGGTGCACTTCCTCTTACACTTCAGGAACTTTCCTCACAGGTTGTAGGAGCTAAGCTTGGTTCAGATGCACTTCGTACATCACTTATTGCTGGTGCAATCGGACTTGGACTTATTTTCCTGCTTATGATGATCGTGTTCAGATTCCCTGGATTTATTTCAGCAATTGCACTTTCAGTATATACAGTACTTGAGCTGTTCTTCCTGAATTCACTTCATATCACACTTACTCTTCCAGGTATCGCTGGTATCATACTTTCCATAGGTATGGCGGTCGACGCAAATGTCGTAATCTTTACCCGTATAAAGGAAGAGATTGGTGAAGGAAAGACGGTTAAGACAGCAGTTAAAGCCGGATTCAACAAGGCTATGTCAGCAATCATAGATGGAAATATAACAACAATCATTGCAGGTATCGTGCTTCTGCTTATGGGTACTGGTACCGTAAAGGGATTCGCAAGAACACTTATTCTTGGTATCATCCTTTCAATGTTTACAGCACTTGTTATCACAAGATTCCTGTTAAATGCATTTGTTGCACTCGGAGTAATAAGCAAAAAGCTTTATGGCTCTGCACAGACCAAGAAGATTACAAAATATTCAAAGGGCTTCAAATATGCATCTGTTATTTCAGGCCTTGTAATTGTTACAGGTATTGCATTCCTGTTTGTTAATAAGGGTATCGGAACTCGTGGAAATACAATGAACTTCTCATTGGAATTCAGTGGTGGTACATCAACAGCAGTTACATTTAATGAGCCATATACACTTCAGCAGGCTGAAGAAAAGGTTCTTCCTGTATTTAAGGAAGCCGGAATTGATTCAAATGTTCAGATTCAGATAGTTGATAATACTAATCAGGTAGTATTTAAGACTGCCAGTCTGAATGAGGATACTCGTACAGCACTTGCATCAAAGCTTAAGGAAGCATTCGAGATTACAGACGATAAGATTGATTCACAGAATATATCAAGTACTATCAGTCATGAGACTCAGAGAGATGCGATTCTCGCTGTTATAATAGCTTCACTTCTTATGCTGATTTATATTGCTATCAGATTTAGTGATGCAAGATTCGGTGTTAGTGCGGTGCTTGCACTTATCCACGATGTACTTTTCGTATTCTTCGCATATTCGGTACTTTACCTCTCAGTAGGTGGTACATTTATCGCATGTATGCTTACGATAGTTGGTTACTCCATCAACTCTTCAATTATCATATTCGACCGTATCAGAGAGAATCTGAAGGAAATGAATGTTGATAAGGAAGGCTATGATGTAATCGTAGATACAAGTATTTCACAGACATTTACACGTAATATCTATACAAACCTGACAACATTCCTTACCATACTCATGCTTTATATCCTTGGAGTATCATCACTTAAGGAATTCACATTTACACTTATGGTTGGTGTTGTAGCAGGTACATATTCATCCATCTGTATAACAGGACCTCTGTGGCTGTGGCTTAGAACCAAGTTTGTCAGCAAGGATGACAGTTCAGCAAATAGCACCAAAAAGGTTGCTAAGGCATAAATATAGTATTTGAGTTATTATAGGAATAATTCATAATTTGTAACTTAAAATAATAGTGGACTAAAAGATTAACGAGGGAGATATTTAGTATTTCCCTCGTTTTGAACTTATGGAAGAATAATACAAAAATATAGAAAGAAATCGAGGAATATGAAAAAAGACTGGAGAATCTACGCTAAAAACGCTGATTTTAATGCGCTTTCTAAACGTTTTGGAATAAATCCCGTAACTGCAAGAATAATAAGAAACAGGGATATCGAAACTCCTGAGGAAATGGAGAGATATCTTTATGGAACGCTTGATTCATGTTTTGATCCAGAGATTATGACTGATATGGAACTGGGAGCAGATATTATAATGTCTGCAATTGAGACAGGTGATAGCATAAGAGTTGTTGGTGATTATGATGTGGATGGCGTAATGTCCACATATATCTTATATGATGCTTTGAAGAAGGCTGGCGCAAATGTAACCTATGATATTCCTCACAGAGTAATTGATGGATATGGAATAAATGAACGGATTATAATGCAGGCCTATCAGGATGGGGTAGATGTTATAATCACTTGTGATAACGGAATTGCCGCAGTTGATGCAATTAATAAAGCAGTTGAGCTTGGAATGACGGTGGTAGTAACAGATCATCATGAGATTCCACCTGTGCTTCCAGAGGCTGACGCAATTATTGATCCACATCAAATGGAGGATGCTTATCCTTACAAAGATATTTGCGGTGCTTTGGTTTCATATAAGTTTATTTCGGTTCTTTATAAAATGATGGAACTGCCATTTGACAGACGAATGTACCTGGAATACGTGGCAGCAGCAACTGTATGTGATGTAATGCCACTCCTGAGTGAGAATAGAATATATGTCAGGGAAGGTCTTCGAAGAATGCCCCAGACAGAAAACATGGGACTTAGAGCATTACTAAATATTAATCAGCTGGCGAATAAAACTCTTACGGCTTATCATATGGGTTTTGTGATAGGACCATGCATCAATGCCGCAGGAAGATTAGGGAGTGCAAAGGAGGCTATGTCACTCCTGCTTTCTGATAATGAAGAAGATGCAAATAGACTTGCTGCAACACTTAAGGAAATGAATGACAGCCGAAAATCCATGACAGAAAATGGTGAGAAAAACGTAGTGGCTGAGCTTTCCAAATCTATGAAGGAAGTGGATGGAGAAGAAATACCTGAGGATAGTGTTCTGGTAATTTATGTTCCTGGACTTCATGAAAGTCTGGCAGGAATTGTAGCAGGAAGAATTAAAGAGAGATACTATAGACCGACGATCATATTTACGGATAGTGAAAAGGATGAAACTGTTTTAAAAGGATCTGGCCGGTCGATTGATGCATACAATATGTTTGAAAAAATAGGTGAGCAGGGTGAACTACTGGTTAAATTTGGTGGCCATCCTCTTGCTGCTGGTTTAACAATAAAAAAAGATAAGCTTGAACTCTTTAGGAAAGAGCTTAATCAAAATTCTGGGCTTACAGAAAAGGACATGACACCAAAACTTATGATAGATGTTCCTATGCCAACGGGCTATGCAACTATGAAACTCGCAGAAGAACTTGAAGCATTAGAACCTTTTGGTAAGGGTAATGAATATCCAATGTTTGCAGAAAAGAATCTTGAGGTTTTAGGATATAACATTTACGGCCAGAACAGAAATGTTATGAAACTGAGAGTCAGGAGCTCAAGAGGAAATGTAGCTGAAATGATATATTTCAGACCTGATGAATTCGAAAATAATATAAAAAAGTGGTTTACTACTGATGTTTGTGATAAAATGGTGAAAGGTGTTTATTCCGGTGCAAAGCTTGATATTGCATATGAGTTAGGAATAAATGAATATAATGGCGTTCGTTCTTTGCAATTTGTTATCAAAGAATACGATGTAAGCTCTACTGGCAGTAATTAAATGGTAGTGGGTTTCAGGGGGGAGTATTCAGCAAGGAATGAAATGGTATGTTAACATGGAGGGTATTAAGTATGTCAACATCATTATTGATTCTGGTTATTGTAGTTGCTGCTGCAGTAATTGCGATTGTGGTTGCGTTAGTTTTATTATTGCTGAATAAAAAGTCTGATGAATCTATGACCGGGGGACGAAACACTTCAGTTGCTGGCGGTCAGCCATCTCCAAATAATGGCATGCCTAAAGCTGCCCCGATTAATAACCAGCCGCATTCACTTGGAAATATAGACAGCGATGATTTTCCGACACTTATTATTCCGAAAGAACAGTCTAAACCGCTTTCTAATCCAGATGATGAACCTACGATAATGCTTCCGGAGGATCAGCTGAAACCTCTTACTGATATAGATGATGAACCTACAATTATGCTTCCAGAGAATGGAGATGTAACAATCAATCCGAATACATTTACCGATGAAAGCGGATTTACAGAAATAAGATCTGATTCACCTCATATTGTCCTTATAACCTATGATGATAAGGATGTTCATATTGATCTCAGCTCTTTCAATAAGGAAGTGGTCAGCTTTGGAAGACAGCCTGACTGTGACATTGTTATCAATAAAGAATATGTATCACGTCTTCATGGCTGCTTCTATATAGATAATGGGGAGTGGAAGATCAAAGATCTGAACAGCACGAATGGAATATATTATTTCAGAAAGAAAGTTAAAAATCTTGCATTAAAAAACAATGTTATAGAAATATATAACGATAAAAATATTAAAGACAGAGTTACAATTGTGTGTAAATAGGAGGAGACCAACTATGAAAACATTGGAGGATTACATTATAACAATTCCGGATTTTCCGGAGCCAGGTATCATGTTCAGAGATGTTACAGGCATTCTTGATAATGCTGAGGGACTAAAGCTTGCTATTGATGAACTCTACAAAATGCTTGATGGTGTAGAGTATGATGCTATAGCTGGAGCAGAGGCAAGAGGCTTTCTCTTTGGTATGCCTCTGGCTTATAAGGCAGGAAAGAAGTTCATTCCTATAAGAAAGAAAGGCAAGCTTCCAAGAGAAACTGTTGAGAAGACCTACGATCTTGAATATGGAACAGCAACTATTGAGATTCATAAAGACTCTATTAGTAAGGGTGAAAAAATAGTTGTAGTAGACGATCTTATTGCAACTGGAGGAACTATCAAGGCCGCTGCAGAGCTTATAGAAGAGCTTGGTGGTGAAGTTGCCAAGATCCTGTTCCTGCTTGAGCTTGAAGGTCTTGAAGGACGTAAGAAGCTGGAAGGCTATGAAGTAGAGTCAGTAGTTAAGTATCCTGGAAAATAGAAGGAAAGGTATTATTAAAGTCCCGCATGGGATAACAGGGGTGAATAATAGTGTATCGGATGGAAAGGAGGAAGATTTATGGCTGATAATAACGTGGAAAACATTGCGGAAAACGATCATCATGGTCCTGTAATTAAAATCATAAATGAAGGCGCCAAAACAGGTGTTCTTGCAACTCCTGAGGATTTTACATCCCCTGATGATATATATCAGATCCTTTTGGAGAAAATAAAAGAGTATCATCCATCGGACGATTTCTCACTAATAGAAAAAGCATATAGGATTGCAGATGATGCTCACAAACATCAGAAGAGAAAATCAGGAGAACCATATATCATTCATCCACTCTGTGTTGCAATAATCTTAGCAGAGCTGGAAATGGACAAGGAAACCATTGTAGCAGGTCTCCTTCATGATGTTATAGAAGACACTGAATATTCTAAAGAAGATATTGCAAAGCTGTTTTCTCCTGAAATAGCTACTTTGGTAGACGGTGTAACCAAACTGACACAGTTGAATCTGTCACAGGATAAAATTGAGATTCAGGCTGAGAACCTTCGTAAAATGTTCATAGCTATGGCGAAGGACATCAGAGTTATAATTATTAAGCTGGCAGACCGTCTGCACAACCTGAGAACTCTTCAGTATCAGAGCGAGGCAAAGCAGGTTGAAAAAGCTCGTGAAACTATGGACATTTATGCTCCAATAGCTAACAGACTTGGTATTTCACGTGTTCAGGTTGAAATGGATGATCTCTGTATGCAGTATCTCTATCCGAAGATATATGCTGAATTAAGATCCAGCATTGGCGAACAGCTGTCAGAGCGTGAAGGATTCATT
Source organism: Eubacterium sp. (assembly GCA_024687845.1). The sequence goes on along the minus strand of JAILEL010000101.1, from coordinate 9,870 downwards.
AACGATATGATTACTGAGGTTACTCAGTACATCGAGGAAGCAGATATTAAGGCTGAGATAGAAGGTAGAGTAAAGCACATTTTCAGTATTTATAAGAAAATGAAAACTCAGGGCAAGAATCTCGACCAGATATATGATATCTTTGCTCTTAGAATCAAGGTTGAATCGGTACGTGACTGTTATGCAGCTCTTGGAATAATTCATGAGAAATATAAACCGATTCCTGGACGATTCAAGGATTATATAGCCATGCCTAAGGCAAATATGTATCAGTCACTGCATACGACTCTGATTGGACATGGTGGAAGACCATTTGAGATTCAGATAAGAACCTATGACATGCATCGTACCGCTGAGTATGGTATTGCTGCTCACTGGAAGTATAAGGAGGGTGGCAGCAAGAAGGTTACAGGAGAAGAAGAGAAGCTTAACTGGCTTCAGGAGATTCTCGACTGGCAGAATGATACAAAAGATAATAAGGAATTTATGAATGCGGTTAAGACTGATCTGGATATGTTCCAGGATCAGGTTTACTGCTTTACTCCTGCAGGTGATGTAAAATCACTTCCGAGGGGATCAAATACAATTGATTTTGCCTACGCTATTCATACTGCAGTAGGTAATCGTATGGTCGGCGCCAAGGTAAATGGCCGTCAGGTTCCGATAGAGACAACTCTTCATTCTGGTGATCAGGTTGAAATAGTAACGTCTCAGAATTCTAAGGGACCAAGTATGGACTGGCTTAAGCTGGTAAAGAGTACTCAGGCAAAGACTAAGATTAATCAGTGGTTCCGTCAGGAACTGAAGGATGAAAATATCATTAAGGGTAAGGCTGCAATGGAGAATTACTGTAAGACGAAGGGAATCGTTCTTACGGATATTTTGAAGCCGGAATATATGAATAAAACTCTTAAGAGATATAATTTCTCTGATTGGGATTCACTCATGGCTGCTATTGGTCATGGTGGCCTTAAAGAAGGACAGATAGTAAACAGACTTCTCGAAGAGGTAAGACGAGAAAATCTGAAAAATACTACAGATGACGATATTATCAGGGATATCAATTCACAGAAAAAAGACTTTTCAGCTCCGAAGGGAAGCATTCGCGTTCGAGGAGTTGAAGGCTTTGTAGTCAGATGTTCCAGATGCTGTAGTCCTGTTCCAGGTGATGAAATAATCGGATTTGTTACAAGGGGAAGAGGAATTTCAGTTCACAGAACAGATTGTGAAAATGTGCTTAGTATGAGCGAATCTGAGAGACACAGACTTATAGAAGCAGAGTGGGTTTCCGAGTCAGACCTTCAGCAGGAATTCTCTGCCGAAATAAATGTTTATGCTATGGATAGAAGCGCTCTTATATATGATATAAGCAGAATATTCATGGAGTCAGAGGTTCCTATAACCAAGATTGAAGGAAAAGTAAATAAGCAGGGTAAATCCACTGTAGGTGTACAGTTCAGAGTTAAATCAGTAAACGAGCTGAATACACTCATTTCCAAGATCAGAAGCATTGAAGGAATTATAGATATCGAAAGAACACAGGGATAATGACGGTAGTTGTTCAATAATTGTTTGATGATCAGATTCAGGAGTTAGTTAATGTATAAAATAACGTATTCTTCACTTGGTGTTATCGGAACTAATTGCTACACTTTAATAAATGATTCTACTGGAGAGGCAATACTTGTTGATGCAACTGGTGACTTAGACAGCCTTCTTCAGGGAATAACTGAGATAAATGCAGATCTTAAGGCTGTACTTCTAACACATGCACATTTTGATCATATAGATGCTGTGGATGGAGTTAAGAAAAAATTTCCTAAGGCAGATGTATATATTGGAGAGAATGATGAAAAGCTTCTAGGGAATCCAAATCTTAATCTTGCCATGTCCTTTATGGGAAAAAATCTTGTTGTAAAAGCAGATAAAACAGTAAGGGATGGCGAGGAAATCGAGCTTATCGGTCTTAATATCAAGTGCATTGAAGTACCAGGGCATACAATAGGTGGAATGTGTTATTACATACCTGATCTGAAAAGCTTGTTTGATGGAGATACATTATTCAGAGGCAGTGTAGGAAGGTCGGATTTTCCAACGGGTAATGGAGAAGATCTGATAAATAATATCAGAGAGAAGCTTCTTACACTTCCGGAAGATACAAATGTTTTTCCGGGACATGACTCTCCAACAACGATAGGCAGAGAAAAGGAACACAATTATTATTTTTCATAATCAGACGGAGACATATAATGATACTACTTGTTCAGAATGATTTAGAATATGATACGGATCTACGTGCCATGATAGGCGCGTTTTTTCCTGCCGAGAAGATCAAGAATGCAGCTCCTGCAGAGCTTCTTGATTATAGTAAGGAGATGTACGGTGAGTTCAGATTTATTTTCACTGCGCTTTATGATGGAAATAATACTCGGCTCAGAATAGAAGAAAAAGGTCATGTTCTGTATTCGGCTTATGCCTATGGCGATTTTAAGAATAGAAAAAGATATAAGAATAAGATAAAACTTGCATCTTACAGATTACTTAGTGAATATACCGGACGCACACTTCCCTGGGGAAGTATGACAGGAATGCGTCCTACTAAGATTGCGACAGGTGCGCTTGAGAAGAACAAGGTAAGAAATGAAATAGTTGACTATTATAAGCTTACTTATGATGCTTCTGAGGAAAAGGCGCTTCTTGCTACACTTGTGGCAGAAAAGGAACAGGAGATTGTAAAGCTTTTTAATCCGGTTACGGATTATCTGCTCTATATCGGTATTCCCTTCTGTCCAACCAGATGTCTTTATTGCTCATTTGCTGCTTACCCGATAAATGAGTATGAGTCCAGGGTTAAGGACTATATAAAGGCTCTGAAACAGGAACTTCCATTTATTTCATTTTTGAATAGAAACAGACGTCTTGTGGCTATTTATATAGGCGGAGGCACACCAACTTCTCTTTCAGAAGAAGATCTTGAAGATTTAATGAAATGTGTAAATGAGTCTTTTGATCTGAAACATCTGCGAGAATTTACTGTTGAAGCTGGCCGCCCCGATAGCATTACCACTCAGAAACTTGAAATAATGAAAAAATTGGGATGTTCAAGAATCAGTATCAATCCACAGAGCATGAATCCATCTACACTTAGAACCATTGGAAGAGGACATACTCCGGCTGAAATTAAATGGGCTATGAGTGAAGCAAGAAAGGTTGGATTCAAGAATGTTAATATGGACATAATTGCGGGACTTCCTAACGAGAATCTTGAAGATATGAAATATACTCTTTATGAGATTCAAAAAATGGCTCCGGAATCCTTAACAGTCCATTCACTTGCACTGAAGAGAGCGTCAGAGCTTACTCAGCAGTATGATATGTATCGTGGAGCGATAAACCATGACATCGATGCAATGGTTTCACTTGCAGGAGTACAGGCAAAAGAAATGGGAATGGATCCCTACTATCTCTACAGGCAGAAAAACATTGCTGGAAATCTTGAAAATACTGGATATGCAAAAAAAGGTAAAGAATGCATCTATAATGTTATGATTATGGAAGAGAAGCTTGATACCTTTGCAGCTGGAGCAGGCGGAATCACCAGACTGCTGAATCTAGGTACTGTTGATTCTAAGCATGTTATTACACGTGTTGACAGAGTGGAAAATGTAAAAAATGTGGATGAATACATTTCACGAATAGATGAGATGCTGGAGCGAAAAAGTGCTGGTGTGAATGCACGCACCATGCCTCTCGAATAAATAATTAAAAGAATTAATAAGAATAAATGACAATTATGCATAGTGCTTTCACAAAAACGAAAGCGGCTTAGTGATTAAAGTGTCATTGTATGGAAAGGGAAAGAAATGGCTATGAAGAAGAAGCCTGTTACAGGCATGAAGGATATACTTCCAAAGGAGATGGCAATAAGAGATTATGCTATTGGATTAATTAAGGAAACCTATAAGGATTTTGGATTTACATCAGTAGAAACTCCTGCGGTTGAGCATATCGAGAATCTGACCAGTAATCAGGGTGGTGAGAATGAAAAGCTTATCTTCAAGGTTCTTAAGCGTGGTGATAAGCTTAGTTCATCAGTTGGAAAACTTGCAAGTGACTACGCGGCTATGAAGGCAGCGGAGAACCTTTCTGATGATGAGAAGCAGGGAGAGAAAAACGGTGGCGTAGATATGAACATTCTCTCTGACAGCGGACTCAGATATGATCTGACACTGCCACTTTCCAGATATTATGCTAATAATGCAAATGAACTTCCAAGTCCATTTAAGGCACTTCAGATGGGAAATGTGTGGAGAGCAGACCGTCCTCAAAGAGGAAGATTTCGTCAGTTCATGCAGTGTGATATAGATATTCTCGGAGAACAGAGCATAGTTGCAGAGATAGAGCTTATATTAGCAACTACAACCTTGCTTGGAAAACTGGATTTTAAGAATTTTACCATTAGAATAAACGACAGAAGAATCCTGAAGGCTATGGCGGCTTATAGCGGATTCAAAGAAGAAGACTACGATACAGTATTCATCATTCTTGATAAGATGGATAAGATAGGTCTGGATGGAGTTAAAGAAGAACTTCTGAAGGAAGGCTATGCTGAGACAAGCGTTGAAAAATATCTCGGACTTTATGGAAAACTTGTAAGTACAGAAAAACTGTCTGCTGAGGCAGGAAATGAAGCTTCTGAGGAAACAGATAAAGACAGTTCTAAGAATAAGGGACAGATCAGTATAGACAATCTTCGCATGATAAAGAACGAGCTGGGTGAATATCTTGATGTAGAAGTTTCTTCAAATCTTGAAACTATCATTACAAGTGTAGAAAATGCAAAATCAGCAGATTTTGGTATGATGTTTGATCCAACACTTGTAAGAGGAATGTCTTATTATACAGGCCCGATATTTGAAATATCCATGGATGAATATGGTGGATCAGTCGGTGGTGGTGGACGTTATGATGAAATGATAGGCAAGTTCACCGGCCAGGCAACACCGGCTGTTGGATTCTCAATTGGATTTGAGCGTATAGTAATGCTGCTTCTGGAAAGTGATTTTAAGGTTCCGGGACAGACAGATAAAAAAGCATTTCTTGTAGAAAAAGGAATGCCGGCAGATAAACTTGGAAAAATCTTTGATATGGCAAAGCAGGAACGCGAGAATGGAAACTCCGTAAATGTTGTTGTTATGAAAAAGAATAAAAAATTCCAGAAGGATAAGATGCAGGAAGAAGGATATACAGAATTTGTGGAATTCTTCAAGGATAGAGAGTTTTAATTGAATAATTAAAACTTCTCATATACTTATGTGGGAAGTTTTTATGAATAATATAAAATGCAGCTTCTTGTTTGGTTAGTAAGCAAGGAGCTGCATTTTTTGTGACTGAAAAGTTACACCTTGTTATCCAGGTCGAAAATGGTATTATAATCAACCTCAAGTATCTCAACTATTGCTTTTAGTTCATCTATACAGATATTATACGTTCCACACTCTATCTGGGAATAGCGACTTCTGGTGGTGTCCAGTCCACGTAGCTGTAGTTTTGCTACCATCTGTTCCTGTGTGTATTTTTTGGAGTTGCGAAGGTCACGAATCTTATAACCTAAAAGTTTGTTTTTTCTGATCTTCTGATTCATCACCAATGTCCCCCAGATGGAAAAATGACATACATCTGTAGAATGCATGCAGTTAATTAAACTACCAAGTAATAGGTTGATTTTAGCTTTTTAGTTAATGATTCTTGCAATGTATAGCTTGCAAAATACAAAGTCGTTATAGAATTGTTTTCAGTTCTTTGCTAAAATAGTTTTATGAAGTGAACTGAGATTGTAAAAGAAAAGGACTAAACCACGGGTGATATGAATAGAAGATGTCTTAATTGTATGAAAATATTCAGTATTCCACAGGGATATGAGGGCGACAACTGTTGTTGCCCTTATTGTGGTTTCGTAGAAAATACACCTCCTCATAAAGAAAATCAGCTTCCAACTGGTTTTGTGATAAATGAGAGATATATCATAGGAACAGTCAGAGGAGCAGGAGGCTTTGGAATTACCTATAGAGCGTGGGATAAAACTCTTGATACAAAGGTTGCCATAAAGGAATATTTTCCTCAGGGAATAGTAACAAGAACCAGAGATAAAACGGTTTCTGTAAGCTTTGAAAAGCAATCTAAGTCTTTCAATCATGGAAAAGAAAAATTCCTCAAGGAGGCACGTAGTCTTGCTAAGCTGAGTAATCAGGCTGGTACAGTAAATGTACATGATTTCTTTGAGGCGAATGGAACAGCCTATATTGTCATGGAATATCTGGATGGATGTAACATGAGGGAATATATAGAGAAGACAAAAAAGCTTGTAGACTACAAGCTTGTCAGGAAAATGATTTCTGATATTGGTGATACTCTTTGTTACATTCATGACAACGGAATTATTCATAGGGACATAAGTCCGGATAATGTATTCTTCTGCCGTAATGGAAGCTTTAAGCTTATTGATTTTGGTGCAATAAGAGAAAAGTATTATGGCGGAGAAAGTGTTGACGTCAGTGTTTCCTCTACAGTTATAGTAAAAAAAGGATTTGCTCCTATTGAACAGTACTCCTCTGAGGGACGGATCGGCCCATGGACGGATATTTATGCCTTTGGAGCAACCGTTTATTATCTTCTATCTGGTGTAAAACCTACTGAATCTACTGAACGTGTTCTAGAGGACAACCTTCTTCCCTTGTATAAGCTGAATTCAAAGGTTCCTATCTGGTTCAGTAATGCCGTGATGAGAGCCATGGCAGTAAGAGCTGAGGACAGATTTCAGAATATGAAGGATTTCAAAGAAGCTCTTCTCTATCCGAGAGATGTAGATCTTAATGTGAGCAGGGCTGATCAGATTGAAGCTGCAAAGAGCAGCAATATGTTTCAAAACTATAATCAAAACTATATTCAGAGTGCTGACCAGGGTTATGACCAAAACATTGGATATAGTCAGAATTATAATAAGAATTATTCTTCTGATTATAGTCATAATGGTGACTATAATACTTCTTCCTATGAATACAGTGAGATGGTTTCCAATGACGGAAACAAAAAGGTGCGGATATTTACAATTGCCTCAGCTGCATTTCTTGCTGTCGCTTTGATAGCTTTGCTTCTGGTATTCTTCCTGCTGCCTTCTGAAGGGGATAAGCTTGTTAGCGTTCCTGAAGTTACAGGCATGTCTGAGACTAAAGCCAGGGATAAGATAGAAGATGCAGGACTAAAGGTAAGCGTCAGTGAGGCACCGGTATATAATGCAGAGCCAGGAGAAATCATTTCTCAGACACATCATGATGACAGGGTTAAGAACGGATCTAATATAAGCATTGTCAAATGCAGTGCTACGGCAGTCCATGTGCCTGATGTGGTTGGAATGAACCGGGATAAGGCGGAGCGGGAGCTGACTGATGCGGGCTTGAAGGTGAATTTTATTGAAGTATATACTAACAGCAAGCCTGAGGGAACTGTGATGGATCAGACCTCTTATAGAAATGAGAGGATTGTAATTGATAATACACCGGGACAATATACAAAATATAAAGACAGTGAGGGTGAAACTGAAGAGGGGGATAAGTCTAAAACTGGAAAGTCTGGTGAATATATCGGAAATGCTTCCAATGGGGATAAGTATGAGATTGCAGATAATAAAACTTATCAAAAGGGAGACATAGTTGATGTTGTAGTTAGCAGTAGTTCAAAAACAACCTCTGGAAATGGAGTAGCTACCGGCAATGGAAATGAGAAGAGTTCTTCGGCTGGTTCGGAAATCGCCACTGTACCAGATGTTGTTGGAATGAAGAAGGATGCTGCTATAGATACAATCCGATCCAGCTCTTTGAATTATCAGATAGTTGACGCAACAAGTGAAACGGTTGCAAAGGATGTTGTTATAGAACAGAATGAAAAACCTGGCGCAAAGCTTACCATAGGCTCCTACGTGATGATAACTGTCAGCAAAGGAAAACCAGAGAAAAAGGATGAGAAAAAGCCTGAGATAAAAAATGTTCAGATCAGTAATAAAACAAGTGATGGATATGATGTGACTTGTGATGTAAGTGACGATGTGGAAGTAACTAAGGTTAGTTTTCCAACCTGGACTCTGAATGCATCTGGAGGAAATGATCAGGACGATGTTCTCTGGAAGGATGGCAGTCTTGATAAGGGCGTTGCAACATTTCATGTAAGCAGGTCAGATCATAACGACGAATATGGAAAATATGTGACACATATATATGCCTACGATGCTTCGGGAAAATATGAGATATATCAGGTGGATGTGGTTGAAATTAGTGATCCTTCAGGTGGAGCTGCCGGAGATTCAGGTGGTGAAGGCTGGGGTGAATATAATGGACATACCTACTTTATTATGAATGATTCAATTTCCGCATCAGATGCATATTCCATGCAGGATGGCTCCTACCATCTCGCAACCATTACTTCAGCTGATGAGATGCAGTTCATACTGAGCCTGATAGGTGGAATGAGCAGCAGATCAACAGGCTACTGGCTTGGAGCGGATGACTTATATGAGGAAGGCAATTTTGAGTGGATAACCGGAGAACCATTTACCTATAATGAATGGCCGGCAGGACAGCCTGATAACTATTCCACAGAAACTGGAGAAGATGAAAACTATCTGGGAATATGGGCTGACGGAACATGGAATGATTTCAGAGAAGGCTACAAGCTTGGATATATACTTGAATCCTACTAGGCTTAATTTTGCTTACTAAACAGTTACTTTGTAGTAATATATCGCCAGGTTGGTTCTGTCTCGCAGATTCAACTTGCTTAGAACTACGCTGATATAGTTTCTGACTGTCCCTTCGGACAGGAAGAGCTTATCAGCTATTTCTTTGTTAGAAAGGCCATCGGCGACACATTTGATGATTTCATATTCCTGTTCGGTAATTCCCATGGCAGAAAATGCTTTCATTTTATCTTCTGGAGATACACTTTCTGAAGATGATTTTTCAGCTTTGGAATCATTGTTTTGAGAAATACTGTTGCCGGAGCTGAGAGTTTTATTGAGAATGTCTGGAAGCTTATCTGTTATTTCATTTCCGAAAACAGACTGCCCACTGTAAACTGCTTTAAGAGAAGGAACTATAGAATCGAAATCCTGTTTTATGATATAACCTCTGGCCCCCATGGAAAGCGCTTTTACAATATATTCATCATCATTGAAGGTGGTGAGATAGAGCAGCTTTGCATCTGGATAATCAGAAAGAATCTGTTCTCCTGCCTCAAGTCCAGTCAGTCCAGCCATTCTGATATCTGATAGCAGAACGTCTGGCCTATGAAGCCTGTAAAGCTCTATAGCATCATTTCCAGAAAAACCTGTTGAAACAACTTCTATATCTTTGTCAGCTTCAACTATGGTCTTAAGTGACATGGTTACAAGTTTATCATCATCTACAATTACAATTCTCATGAGCTTTTCCTTTCCTGGCTGCGAATGCCTATCTTCTTATTGGTATAGTAACAAAAACCCTAAATCCATTATCTGAGGAAATATTCAGGGTTCCATCAACTGAGTCGGCGCGATTCTGAATATTCTCAAGTCCCATTCCGCGTTCACCTGCTCCACCGATTTGACTTTTGGTGGTTTTGCTGCTTTGCTGGTCTGAAGTATCTGAACTGTCTTTATTTGTATAGTCATGTATAATCAGCTGGTACATCGATGGGTGTTCATAGAGCTTGATATCCACAGCTTCATTATGGCTATGTTTTATTATATTGGAAATGCATTCCTTCGTGATTCCGATTACAGCATATTTAATGGTTCTTGGCATATCCTGACCGATATCTATGTCAACTGATAGCTTATAG
>JAILEL010000035.1 GCA_024687845.1 Eubacterium sp. | reverse complement strand
TATTGCTTTTCACAAATTTCTTTACATGCATTACTTCTCATGAATCTCTTTACATGTATTTCTTCACATGAATCTCTTTACACGAATCAAGCGTTATTATAGCATAATCAACTATATTTGTCTTTCAACCTATTAGGTTTTTTATACTAATTTACTCCACCAGCCTTGTAGTTATAGACAGGCTTTATAATCTTATCAATCTTAACTGTCTCTCCTATAACTGATGCTATATCATTAATCCCTCTATAAGCAAATGGGCTTTCATCCAATGTATCTTTATTTATACAGATAGAATATATTCCTTCCATAGCTTTCTTAAAATCAGATACAGTATGATGCTCTGCCACCTCCGAGCGCCTATATATTCGACCCGCTCCATGAGGAGCAGAATAATTCCAATCCTCATTTCCTAATCCGGTTCCCAGTATTATCCCATCTCTCATATTTATTGGAATAATTACTTTCTCCCCATCTTTTGCGCTTATGGCGCCTTTTCGCAATATAGGTCTTTCAGCATCCGAAAAGTCCACATAGTTGTGGATACAAGTGAAGCTATCCTCCACTTTCCACTTCATGCCCTTCACGATAGATTCAATCATTGCCTCCCTGTTAAGTCGGGCAAAATCCTGAATTATCTTAATATCATATAGGTAGTCATCCATAAGTTCTCCCGTAAGGCAAGTCATCTCATAGGATGCATACCCCTGTTTCTTCATCTGCATTTCCTTCTGGCCCTTTCTAAGGTAGTAGTCCGCTACCTCCATTCCCAGATGTCTGCTACCAGAATGGATTACCAGGTAAATGTTTCCTTCTTCATCCTTATCGACCTCAATAAAATGATTTCCCCCGCCAAGGGTTCCAATACTTCTGACAGCCTTCCTGGCATTTATCCCCTTACTGCATCTCAACTCTGAAAGGTCTATTCTATCCGCAAACTTATGCTCCTTTTCACGAATCCTAGGACCAACAGGAACATTTTCCCTAATTACTGTATCCAGCTGTTGAAACTGAAGCCCCTTTGCCTTTATCTTTGCTATGGTCATTCCACAGCCAATATCCACACCCACCAGACTTGGAAGAATCGAATCCCCCACTGTCATGGTAAGTCCAATGGTTCCCACTTTTCCAGGGTGAACATCCGGCATAACTCTTATACAACTTCCTTCGGCACTTGGATGATTTGCTATCATCTGAAGCTGCTTACGGGCATATTCTTCTAAAGCATATAATTCATTTTCCACAGTATAAACAATTGCATTTGTATATTTTCCGTATATTGTTATCATAAATAATTTTCTCCTATTTTTTCCAATTATCATGCCTATCCTTATCCTTCTGTCTCTTCGCCCTTACAGATTCTCTCCTCTGAGAACTCTTTCTAGGCTGATACTTAGGACAATTCTTGCATTTCTTAATATCAACTTTTACATATCCTTTTTTACATTTTTCACCCTTGCAAATGTAATAGATGCAAGGTTCCAATCTATCTTTCATAGTATTTACCTCATTCTATTATTATTTAGAGGCAGTTTGAATTTCATACAAAAAACACCCCTAGTACAGTCTTCGCTGCACTAAAAGAGGTGTTTATCATCCTAAAATATTATCTATACGAATTATCTTAGATTTTTTTTAATCTATTTATCAGAATTTGATCAGACCATTTTATTTGAATTCTTAATAGACATACCAAGGACAATAGCTGCCTCAATGTTACATATTGAATTGTAATATAAAGTTCTTCGCATAATGTCCTCCTTTCTGTCTTGGGGTCAATAGTTACTAAAGCTAAATGCTTCGCGGAGAGTCGTGCTCTCTCCAAGTCCGTAGTATATTCAAAACCAATATATTCGTCAACCCTGAACATATAATGTTCATATTTTTTCTTGCTCATTTTTCTTGACCATTTTGTGGAACAATTAAATATTTTCGTTTATTCTTTCAATATTCGATGTTGTTGTCCCATTTCCTGAGAATTATCCTATGAAAGCTTTTGCCGGAAAAGAAGCTACATTTAAATTTAAGCTTAAGAGTATAGTTTGTTATGAAGTTCCGGAGTTGACAGATGAAATCGTTAAGGAATTTACTGAATGTGACAACA
>JAILEL010000030.1 GCA_024687845.1 Eubacterium sp. | reverse complement strand
TCTGTCTCCAAGATTGATATCAAGCAGCACCAGTGAGGTTTCATTTTCCTCAAGGAAATGGGTAGCTTCCTCATAGCTTGTGACAAATGCAGTTGATATATCAAATATATTAAAGTATTCAGCTGTATTTTCGGCGATAGTGATATCATCGTCAACAATTAAACATTTATATTCCATGGAATCCTCTTTTATCTTCCGATATTAATGGTCGAACCATTCTCTCCTATGAATACTATCATACCATATTCAGGTAGTGGAACGCTATTCCCATATCCAATCATTAAACTGGAATATTTAATATTCATATACTTGTCATATACATAAACTGATGCATTTTCCGGTATATCCAGCTTAATGGTTTCATTCTGTACTCCATCAATTCGGAACCAGTTTGCTTCGCCGGACTTAAGTTCCACACTCTTTACATCATCAGTGAACACTGGAATATTTTTCTCAGAGATACATTTCCAGCCATAGTCATCAAGAGATAAATACTCTTTTCCATCTATATCTTCCATTCGAAGATCGCTCAAATCTCTGGATATAGTTCCAGGCATAACGAAGTCTATATTTGCATGATTTTCATCCTGCATTACATAGCCATTCACAAAACCGTGAGCTTCCTCACTTGTCCTAAGAGTAATATGATTATTCTGAGTATAATTAACATCCGAAGCTGAGCCCGAAACAATGTAGTATGTAACGCCACTACGTTCATCCCACGCACTCTGCACACTACTCAGAACTTCAGCAGCCCTATTTTTTTCCGGCACCTTATAAAGGCTGTAGCTTCCATGAGAATCCATCAGGTAAACATGTCCATTTATTTCCTCGAAGCTATAAGCTTCCATAGGCTGAGCCACGATTGCATTACCGGATGCCACATCACCACTCATTTTAACAAATGTGTTGTCCTTAGTACACATGAACCGCTCTTCAAATTCCTGCTCACCAGTAACAGAAACAGCTCTCATATATTGCTTATCCGGAAAGCTTATACTAAGTGTCAGACTAGCATTTGCATATAATCCCTCATACTTAAGAATATCTTCCGGTACTTCACTAAGAAGTTCCGGCTTTTCTTCCTCAGGATGTTCTATGCTGATCCCCTGTTCTGAAAGCGCCTCATCCATAATTGCCAGAGCCATCTTCTCATTTATACCACTACCACCCCCAGAAGAAAGAACTGCTACGCTTATTTCGTCATCTGGAGCTACCACAAGGCTGGCATGTTGGAAATCTGTATCTCCACCTTTTGAAAGAACTGTAACACCAGCTTTTTTATAGTCTTCCTTTTCAACCTCATCCCAACCAAGTCCAAAATTTTCTGTAGAGTCGCCTGTCTTATTATTAGCAGCCATTTCTTTCTTTGTTTCTTCAGAAAGAAGCACATCGTTTCCTGTGAAAAATGCAGAACCAAAGACTGCGACATCCTCGGCATTTGATACAACACCTCCCGCACCAATTGCAGAAACGTACTCGGGTTCCAGCTTTACATTTCCATTTATATATACAGGCGCCTGTTTGTCCATATCCATATCCCATACACTTCCTGTATTTGAAACAGAAAGACGCTTGCATATTTTTTCTTCCACATACTCTGTAAAGGTCATACCACTTACTCGTTCTACTATAATTTCAAGCAGTGTGAAGCCGTCATTGCAGTAGCAGTTAAATGTACCAGGATCTGCCTTTAAGTGTTCCCCCTCAATATTCTTTAAGAATGCATCATGGTATTCCTCACTCTTTTCACCCAGAAGAAAGATTCCGCTATACTGGGTTCCCATAAGACCAGAGGTATGATTCATCAGCATTCGTACAGTAATATCTTTATATCTCTCATCTGCCAGTTTGAAATCAGAAATGTAATCTGTCACAGGCGCATCAAGCTCAACCTTACCCTGATCAACCAGCTGCATAACAGCTGCCGTTACATACATTTTGCTAACAGAACCGATATTTAATATATAGCCACTCGAATCTGCATTAGTATCAGTTAAAGTACTTGTATTATTATTTGAACAACTATCGTCATGAGCATTTACTGATATACCACTTAATGGCATTGTAAGAGCAAGTCCCATCATCATTCCTGCATATATTTTTTTTATATTCTTCATCTGTTCTTACCTCAAATTCTGTAATGGTTCTTATTACTATTCTGATATCAATTCATATACTGAAATCTTCTTTATTCTTCTGGCGCTTATATATGCACAGATAAAGCAATAAAGAAGAATCGCTATGTCCACAAGTATTATTGAAAATGCTGATACTATAATCTTGCAGACATACGCATTTACAACCTGCATCAGAAGTATTGATAGTA
>JAILEL010000442.1 GCA_024687845.1 Eubacterium sp. | reverse complement strand
TTGACCTTATGACACGCTGAAACATTCGGAAATAGCATTTTTCTTAGAAAAATAGCAGTTTCCGAATGTTTCTAGGATTGCGAGAATTTCTTAAGAAATGGAGCAATCCGTATGTCATATGGTGTCAAAAGGTTCTTTTGACACCCACATCATATAAAAAATTTCTAACACACAAAAAAGACTGTACAGTAAACATCACTGTACAGCCTTAAATTCATAACAACTTAAATATGTAATTTTATCTCTTGTCCTTTATCTTTGACTCTTTTCCACAATTCTGACATAGGAATATCTTCATTCCCATCTTGCCAGATATACCTTCGGCAGTTTTTACAAGTTCAAGTCTCGTGGAACCGCATTTAGGACATTTAATTAATGCTGCCAAAACTAATCCCCCTTTCAAGTAAGTAATCTATATTGCTACTACCGTGTTACAAAATATCCGTAACTCTAATATTATTATATAGATATAATCTCAAACTGGCAAGTGAAAGATTAGTGACGAATTTACTCTTTTTCTGAATAATGATGTGCCTGCTCAAGCATCATTGACTTAACCTTCATAAGTCTTACCTGAGTAGATCTCTCATTTTCATCCAGCTTCATAGTAATGTATTTAATGCTTTCCTGAGTTTCAGGAATTATTACATGTTCAAGAGCATTTACACGTCTTCTGGTTTTTTCTATTTCAGCAGCCATGAGCTGACAGGATTTTTCAACCTCAGCAAGCTTAAGCATATCAGGAAATATAGCAGCTAATGAATCTACTGCTCCATCCAGATCACCTGATGTAAAAGCGAATCCATATGAATAAATATCATTTTCATCTGCTGTTCTTGTTTTAAAGTCAAAAACAGGAATATCAACACTCATGACGTTCTTCTTATCCTGAATAAGCGAAACCTCCTGTTTAGGAGTCATAAGCGCTGTTCTAAGAGTCTGCTCAGACATTCCAGCCTTTGCAAGTACAAAATTCTTATTAGCAGCATCAATTCCTTTTTCAACCTTTTCACGAAGCTCCATATTAACCTTTACAAGTTCAAGAAACTCTCGCATCAGTTCATCACGTTTATCCTTAAGAAGACGATGTCCCTTAACAGCAGTATTTAGTTTTTTCTTTAAACGTGTTAATTCCATTCTTGTAGGAATTATATTTTGTGTTGCCATATGACACCTCAATTTGTTATAAGATAAAGCATCGCTATGCTATGCTCTATTCATTCGGAAATCCCTTGCTTTATTGAGCATAGTATTCATCTAAGAATTTATCATTAATACGTTTCAGTTCTGAACGAGGAAGGATTCTCAGAAGCTCCCAGCCGATATCAAGTGTTTCCTGAATATCACGGTCTGCCTGATAACCCTGTGAAACATATTTTTTTTCAAATTCTTCTGCAAACTTAGCATATAAAAGGTCAATATCTGTAAGTGCAGCTTCACCAAGGATAACCATAAGTTCCTTTGCTTCCTTACCACGGGCATATGCGGAAAACAGCTGATTCATTGTAGCTGCATGATCTGCTCTTGTCTTACCTTCACCGATACCCTTATCCTTAAGTCTGGAAAGAGAAGGAAGAACATCGATGGGTGGTGTGATACCCTTTCTATAAAGCTCACGTGAAAGAATAATCTGTCCCTCAGTAATATATCCTGTAAGGTCTGGAATCGGATGTGTTTTATCATCTTCTGGCATGGTAAGAATAGGAATCATTGTAATAGAACCATTCTTTCCACGCTGACGTCCAGCTCTTTCATACATTGTTGCAAGGTCAGTATACATATAACCAGGATAACCACGACGACCTGGAACCTCTTTACGTGCAGCAGAAATCTCACGAAGTGCATCTGCATAGTTAGTAATATCTGTCATGATAACGAGTACATGCATACCCTTCTCAAATGCAAGATATTCAGCGGCTGTAAGTGCCATACGAGGTGTTGAAATACGTTCAACAGCAGGGTCATTTGCAAGATTTATAAAAAGTACTGTTCTGTCGATAGCTCCACTCTCACGGAAGGATTCTTCAAAGAAATGTGCTTCCTCAAAAGTAATACCCATAGCTGCAAATACAACGGCGAAGTCTTCATCTTTTCCCTTAACCTTTGCCTGACGTGCAATCTGAGCAGCCAGCTGAGCATGTGGAAGACCTGAAGCCGAGAAAATAGGAAGCTTCTGACCTCTAACAAGTGTATTCAGACCATCAATAGCTGAAACACCTGTCTCAATAAACTCTGAAGGATATGCTCTTGCAGCAGGGTTCATAGGAAGACCATTTATATCCATACGTGCATCCGGAAGAATTTCCGGACCACCATCAATTGTACGTCCAAGTCCGTCAAAGACACGTCCCAGCATGTCTCCTGAAACACCAAGCTCCAGAGAGCGACCGAGGAATTTAACCTTACTACTCTCAAGGTTAATACCTGTAGCAGCATCGAAAAGCTGAACAAGTGCATTGCTTCCATCTATTTCAAGAACCTTGCAGCGGCGCTTCTCACCATTTGCAAGCTCGATTTCACCAAGCTCGTCGTATTTTACATTTTCAACCTGCTTTACAAGCATCAGAGGACCTGCAACTTCCTGTATAGTACGATATTCCTTAGGCATTAGTCCTCCTCCTTTCCGATAAGTCCTGAAACCTCACGAATAAGAGCATCATGAACTTCTTTATATTTTTCATCTATTTTATCTTCTAATGTATATTTGTAACGACCGATATCTTCGCGAACAGCCATAGCAACTATATCATTGATATTTGCCCCTTCTTTAAGAGCCTTCAAGCTCTCATCATAGAAAAGCCAAACCAGCTTCTGCATATAGAACTGCTTCTGCATAGAAGTATATGTATCAATTTCGTCAAATGAATTCTGATGCAGGAAATCTTCTCTTATTGATCTTGCTGCCTCCATCTTAAGTCTGTCCTGAGGTGAAAGCGCATCCATACCAACCATCTTAACGATTTCATTAAGAGATGCTTCTTCCTGAAGCAGACTCATAAGATTCTGACGAAGAATCATCCATTCTTCATTTACATTTTCATCAAACCAGCCTTTAATCTCATCAAGATACAGACTGTAACTGTTCAGCCAGTTAATAGCTGGGAAATGTCTCTGATAAGCAAGGCTTGCATCCAGTGACCAGAACACTTTAACTATACGAAGTGTAGCCTGAGAAACTGGCTCGGAAATATCACCACCTGGAGGAGATACGGCACCGATTGCTGAAAGTGCACCTTGTCTCTCATCACTTCCAAGACATACTACATGTCCAGCTCTCTCATAGAACTGCGCGAGACGAGATGCAAGATAAGCTGGATAACCTTCCTCACCTGGCATTTCCTCAAGACGTCCAGACATCTCACGAAGTGCCTCTGCCCAACGTGATGTTGAATCAGCCATAAGAGCAACTGAATAGCCCATGTCTCTGAAATATTCGGCAAGTGTAATACCTGTATAAATAGATGCTTCTCGAGCAGCAACAGGCATATCTGATGTATTAGCTATAAGGATAGTTCTCTTCATAAGAGACTCGCCTGTACGTGGATCCTTCAGTTCTGGAAACTCATTCAGAACGTCTGTCATCTCATTTCCACGCTCTCCACATCCAATATAGACAACGATTTCGGCATCAGCCCATTTTGCAAGCTGATGCTGAATAACTGTTTTACCTGAACCGAATGGTCCTGGAACTGCAGCTACACCACCCTTTGCAATAGGGAAAAATGTATCAACTACTCTCTGTCCTGTTATAAGTGGCTGACGTGGTGGAAGCTTCTTAGCATAAGGACGACCTCTTCTAACAGGCCATTTCTGCATCATCATAAGCTCCTTATCACCATCTGCAGTTTCAACAACTGCAACAGTATCAGTAACTGTAAATGAACCACTCTCAATGCTCTTAACAGTTCCTTCAATTCCATAAGGAACCATGATTCGCTGTGTTACAACCTCTGTTTCCTGAACTGTACCTATAATATCTCCGGCAACAACCTTGTCGCCAACCTTAGCAGTTGCAACAAAATCCCATTTTTTATCTCTATCCAGTGAAGGAACTTCAACACCTCTTTCAAGAAGATTACCACCTGTAACCTCCATAATCTTCGTAAGAGGTCTCTGAATTCCATCATATATGGAGCCCATAAGTCCAGGCCCAAGTTCAACAGAAAGTGGAACCTCAGTAGATTCTACAGGCTCACCGGGACCAAGTCCGGCTGTTTCCTCATAAACCTGAATAGATGCCTCATCACCGTGCATCTCTATTATCTCACCGATAAGTCGCTCATTACTAACACGAACAACGTCGAACATGTCCGCATCACGCATTCCAGTTGCAATAACAAGCGGGCCAGCGACCTTCTTAATCTTTCCAACTACTCCCATGGAGCTGTGTCTCCTTTCAATTATCTCCGAACAAGATGTCTGAACCAACAGCCTTTTCAACCGAACGTCTTACGGCTCTGATTCCATCTCCCGTATTTCCCTTCACACCAGGTATCTGAATGATAGCCGGTGTCATAACCTCATTATATTTTTCTATCTGTTTAGCAGTCAGTGCTGCATATTCTTCAGTAATATATATTATTCCATATCCGCTTCCTGCAAGATTCTTAAGCGTTTTTATTGCATCCTCCTGTCCTTCAACAGGAAATGTGCTGAGTCCCAGGGCGGCAAATCCATAGATACTGTCATAGTTTCCCATTACAGCGATTTTATTATCATCCATACATTTTCCTTACCCTTTCTGAGATAACATCCTCGCTGAATCCATTTGCTTTTGCAGTCATAATGATTCTTGCAGTTCTTATCTCGTTCTGTTTTGCCAGGAAGAAAGCTACTACTGGTCCGCTGGACATGATATTTGTTTTCTGATTCATAAGTGACTTCATGATATAATCATCACACCATCTTTCAAATGCAGAAAATGAATCCTTAAGAGCATCTACAGCATCTCTGTATTCTGTTTTTTCCAGAAACTCATATACTGCTTCACGTCCCGTTGCAGCAGCTGCCGAAAGCTTCTTAACATCGAATTTTCTATTAGGTGCAAGAGCTTCTTCTATCACATTTAATGATCTCTTTGTATCAGCGGCCCTGACAGCAATCTTTATATCAGCAATAACAACTTTATTTTCAGCATATTCCGCGAGAAATTTATCCTTAGTTGTAGCTGCTTCCTTTTCAATTGCATCAAGACATGCTCTGTCAATCATTATATCAGCACGCTGGCCATCTCTGGTAGTTAACATAAGATCAAAGGCCTCTTTTGCCACATTTTGCATACCATCAGGAAGTTTATCAAAATCCTTATCCCTAAGAATCTGAATCAACTGATCCTTTCCATATACATCATGTTCATAAAAAGCCTGACTATCGTCAATGCCGGCACAGATTTCTTTAATAGCAGCTTTAAGATTATGATAAAGTTCCTGTATAAACAGAGTATCAATTATCCTGTCATCAACACCAAGAGTATTAAGAAGCTTCATCTGTTTTTCTTCTTCTGCTGAAAGGACTGTTTCCATTTCAGAATTAATAGATCCATCTCCCCAGCCTTTTTCAACAAGATAAGATAAAACTTCCTTTTCGCTCTTCATTCCAACCATGGTCTGGACATCAGAATCTGTCAGAAGCGTTTTTTCTTTAGCACGTATGCATGCAACTGCATAAATGTAATCCGCATCTCTCATATTTTAGTCTCCCTTATGTCCAAAGCATCTTGCTACAAACATCAACTAGTTCATCCACATTTTCATCAAATATAGCATCAATGGATGAATTAATCTCAATATTTCCATACTTAAGTACAAATCCGCCATCTATATCAACTGGAGTTTTAGAAAACTCCAGTTCACCGCCATTTTTGGCAGCTATTTCTGCAGCTGACGTAACAAAGTCAACCGGAATTCTGGCTAAATCCTTCTGATTCAGGAAAAGAATTCCTTTATCAGCCTGAGCCTGTTTCTCAAGAAGCTTAAGTAATGTATTAAAATATTCATCTGAATCCTGAAGCAGAAGCTTATTCTTTGCTTTATTTATAACTGAATCAATAATGTCCTGCTTTGTTTTCAGAATGATAAGCTTCTCAACCTGTTCACACTGTGACTGAGTTTTCTTATCTTCAGCAAGCAGCTTCTTACCGAGTTTTTCATCAGCCTCAGCTCTGATAGCAGCACACTCTTCTTCAGTCTTAGCAAGAAGCATTTTTGCAGTTTCTTCAGCAGAAGAAATAATTTTGGCAGCTTCTTCTTTAGCTTCAAGATTAATCTCATTAGTAATCTTTTCAATACCTGCCATGCGCTTCTCCTTTCTTATCTTACTTATCACATTTACAAATTTGAAATAATAAAGAATTACTCCGCTTCGCTCTCGTAATTCCTAAACAGTATTACTTCTGTGATTTATTGAAGTAGTACGGAATTACTCCGCTTCGCTCTCGTAATTCCTAACAGTATTCGTGTTTCGCAGGTTAAAAACCATAACCTGCTACACACTCATGCTGTTCTAACCAGCATAAAGCCACCATACTACGCAAGTAAACTTGCCAGTATGTTGTCTTTAGCTGGTACTACTTCAATATGTTTGTAACGGAAAGGATTGATATAAGAAGTGCAAGAATTGCATATGTCTCAACCATTGCAGGGAAAAGCATAGCTTTACCAAACTGATCTGGTTTCTTAGCTACTACACCAATTGAAGCAACTGATGTCTTACCCTGGAATACTGCAGATACAAGACCTACTATAGCGATTGGAAGGCATGCTACAAAGAATGACCATCCCTGTGCTGTTGTAAGATCCTGAATACTTCCTCCAAGAAGTCCGATCTGTGAAAGTGCGATGAATGTTACAAGAAGTCCGTAAATGCCCTGTGTACCAGGAAGAAGCTGAAGGATAAGAACCTTAGCGAACTGTGCTGGATCTTCGCTTACTACTCCTGCTGCTGCCTGACCACCTGCAGCTACTCCAAGTGCTGAACCTACACCTGCAAGTATTGTAGCAAGTGCTGCTCCTATTAATGCTATAACAACTCCTGTTGACATGAATTTAATCCTCCTTAATTTCTACATATCTATTAATTGTTTTAAATGGTCTAAATGGTTTTCCTCCACCATCATAGAACTTTCCAAAGAATTCAACATACTGAAGACGGTTTGTATGAACATACGCACCAAGTAAGTTAATCAGTATATTGAGCGTGTGTCCTAGAATGAACACTACTATAAATATGATAGCTCCTATAACACTCTTGCCATTCATGCTTGCCATCATATTAATAACGTTTGCAATAACTCCTGTTGCAAGTCCCAGAGCTAAAAGTCTTGAATATGAGAGAACATCTGACAACCAGCCTGTTACTCCATATATATCATATGCTCCAAGGGCGATTCTAAGTCCCCAGTTTTTATTAGCTCTACCTGACATTAGTAGTATAATTACAAGTCCACCAATGGTAAGTACCTTAGAGATAATTACCAATACAGGTGAAAATACTATCTGTTTACCAGCTATTGATGCAAATATACTTGAAGGTACCAGCATCAATACAAGTCCAGTAATAAACATATACCAGGAAACGATATCTGAAATAAATCCGACGATGTCTTTATTCTTCAGATACTCATATCCCTTCATTCCCAGACCGGCAAAAAGATGAATCAATCCAAAGAGCATGCAGTATATCAGAAGTCTCATTGGATTCTCCAATGGTGCAAACCATATAGGTTTAAGAACCTGAGTAGTTTCAGGAACACCAAAGAACGTATGTGCGACAACATCTATTGCATCTCCGAAAAAGCCACCATACATGAAGCCCCAGAATGCAGTTGATAAACCGCACCAGAAGAACAGACGAAGCATCTTATTCAGACCGCTTTCTATTCTCTTATATTTCATCAGTACTATTGCACAAACTATAGACATTACCAGCCCATAGCCTGCATCTGAAAGCATCATTCCGAAGAAGAATACATAGAATATCGACATGACAGTAGTCGGATCTACTCTTCCATGTGTAGGAAGACCATAGGATTCCAGAACTCCCTCAGAAGCTTCAGAGAAATGATTATTCTTCAGCTTAATAGGTGCAGCCTCATCATCCTGTTCGATATCCACCACTGCATCAAACTGTTCCTCAAGAATCTTAGCTATACCTTCGGCCTGAGCTGCTTCAACCCAGCCCTGAATGAAAAATACTTTATCTGACTGAGGTATTGTTCCTAAAACTCTATATTTTTCTGAACGGGTTCTGTAATAATCTGCTGCTATCTTGAAGCTCGGAATAAATTCTACAAATGATTCCAGTTCTTTTTCAGCATTTTCGATTTTCAGATTTTCCGCATCAATATCTTTCTGCCTTTTTTCAATAGCAGCATCCGGAATTCTGTGAGAAAGGAATGGAAGCTTGCTGTAACCATGGCTTCTCATATTTTCTTCAACCTTGTCAGCAACTCTGTTTGTAGCTATAACACAGACATTTGTTATCTGATTCTCGTTATATAAAACCTCAGTTGTAACAGGAATAGGTTCTTCCAGATCTTTGGTACATATTTCATAAAGCTTTTCTTCACTTATTGAGTCTGGAAATGTACCAATAAATATTTTTGTTTTTTTCGTTTTCTCGCTATTCAAGGGAATATCGAGTTTACTCCATGGTGATAGAGATGCTATTTTGTTTTCTTTTCTTGTGATAGTTGCTTTGCTCTCGTATATATCCTTCTCTATTGCAAGCACATCACTTGCCTTTGAAAAATATTTACGGGCATTCTTTACAATATCATCATATTCTTTCCTTGAGATTAATGTGTTTTCAAGATTCAAAAGTGAGCCTGATTTTGATTTATCATATTTTTTCAAATACTCAATTACATGGTCAAAATCATCTGCTATCTTCTGGAATCTTATCCTCTGTCCTGAGGTATCCATTTTCTCAAAGGCAGTATCAGTAACATCAAGACTGTCTATCTCCACGGCACCGATTTTCTGCAAAAATTCAAGAATCTGCTTACGATGTTTTTTCGTAGCCGAAATCTCAAGTTTTCGCATATCAACTATGCCCAAATATATCCCGCCTTTCTATAAAATTTTATCGATTACTGCTTTCACTGCTGCTTCTTCTTTGTCAAGAGAATCTTGACGAAGCTGCTCTGCTTTCTTCAGAGCATTTTGTTCAGCATTCTTCGCAGCCAGCACTCTTGATTCCTCAAGTTGCTTCATTTTTTCAGCTTCTCGTGTCTTTGCATCACTATATGCTTTCTGCTTCATTTGTTCGCTTTCTGCTTCAGAATTTTTGCGAATCTTATCAGCTTCATTTCTTGCATCAGATACAATTTCACTTGCAGCTTTTTCAGCTGCCTCAACAGCTTTCATTGACTCTGCTAACATAATTTCTCCTCTCATAAAAATGGAGTTGGTGCCCAAAAATCGCACCAACTCCGATTATACTAATTTTATCGATTTAAAGCAACAAGACATTTATAATAATTTGTCATTTATTTTGACATTTTTTTATCTTTGTCTAAAAACAACAACAACTCATCCTTATGATTTCAATTATTTTGTTTACTATTACAAGCTGATAGTTATTTTGTCTTAACTGTTTTCACCTTTGACCAGTCAGAATAGTATTTCTTTCCTTTTACCGTCTTAAAGGTTCTGACTCTGACATAATATTTTGTCTTTGATTTGAGGCCTTTAACCGCCTTAGAAGTTATTTTATTATTCTTAATAGTAACAGTTTTCTTTACTGAGAAATTCTTATTTGTGCTATACTGAATCTGGTATCCTGTAGCCTGCTGTTTAACTGTTTTTGCTTTAATAGTAAATGATTTTTTTCCTTTTACCAGCTTGGAAATACCTGTTTTCTTCGGTATTATGCGGAATGGAATTGACTTAGTGCCCTTGTAACCACTGTTTGCCTTAAGTGTTACAATTATAGTATAGGTTCCAACATTCTTACTTGCCTTTGGATATGTAACGGTATAGTTTGAAGGCATAAGCTTTTTGTCATCTACCTTTACAGTGACTACCGGCTTAATATTTTTACCAGTATAAATAATTTTGTCATTCTTGATTGTAACAACCGGAATCACACTGACAATCTTAGCTTCTGAAGCATCCTTTTTAGCCTGCTCCAGATCACGCTCTGCTTTAGTAAGAATCTCAAGAATTTCTGAAGGAACTTTGGCCTTTGCCTCATCAGACAATGCTTCATATGCTTCTCGAGCCTTTATAATTTTCTCTTCATTTTCAAGTGAAGCATTTCCGATTTCATTTATCAGCTTTATAGCATTTTCCGCATCCGCTAAAATGCTTGTTTCCTTTGTAGCTGCATTTAATTTATCTATAGAATTAGCAGAGATTTTCTTCTTAGCTGCATCAGATAACTTATCATAAGCTTCTTTTGCCGCATTAATTCTTTCCTGCCTGTTTCCATCCTCTTCTGAATCAATTGCCTTGATCAATTCTTCAACTTCAAATACATCTGCATCCTGAACAAGACTATCAAGATCTTCCTTGGTAGAAGCAGAAAACTTTTCTTTAGCTTTATCAGGAAGTTCTTCATAAGCCTTCTGTGCTGCTCTTATGTTCTCAAGAGTATCCGCATTTACAACGCCTAAGGAATCTACCATTTCCTGTACTTCTAGAGCAGCTATAGAATATTCTGCATCCGCAAGCTTTTCAACATAGTCATCTGCCACCATTGATTTTGCTGAATCTGAAAGTGAATTATATATCGTTCTAACTTTAGCTATATACTCTTCATCGTTTATAGTTATAGTAGAATTAATTGAAGCTATAAGGTTAGTTAATCTTCCAGCCTTTAATTCCGACAAATCATCTGCAGAAACTGATTCTATGTCCGACACTTTATAAAGATACATATCATCACAAGTGCCCCAGCCTCCAGCACCATATGTAATATAGAAACCAACTGTAAGTTCTTCATCTATATCCGTAACAACTATATTATCAATCACTGGCGTCTGCCAAACAGTCCATCCATTAAAGTCAAAGCTTTGTGAATATTTATCTCCTGTAACTGTTGCAAAAATATTGCTTCCAGAAACATTCTTCTGGTCTCCCTGGAAATAACCAGTAAAAGCATATACTCCAGGTTCAAGACCTTCTATAGTCTGTTCAACTGTAAAGTCCTTCGCTTCAGCATTATAAAAATGTAATGATTTAGTACCTGAATGAGGGTCATCACCCGTTACCCCTGCTTCACCTTCAATTGTCCATGGATCACTTATACCTGATTCAAATCCAGGATTTTTCAGTAAGTTAATAGGAAGAATAGAAAGCTTACATTTAGCTGAATACTCTACTTCATTATAAATAACTGTACCCTTTATTTCATACTCTCCAACCACATTTGCCTTATCAAGATCATCTGTGTTCCAGTTTACTTCTACTTCTGTTTTTGAAGCATCGGATAAAATGACATTTACTTTTTGGGGCATAGCAGCCAGAACATCTTCCTTTATCGATTCCGCATTATATATAACACTTACTTCAGAGTCCTTTACGCTATCTACTGATACTTTTTCTGCAATAGAACCGGTTTTAAGATATTCATAAACTTTAAGAGAATTCAAGGCTTTACCGTCAAAATCAAAAAATGCCTGATTATCTATTGCTGAACCGCCATACCATTTACCGGCATCATCAGGATCATAAGAGCCGGCAAAACTGGTAGCCCATCCTGATCCATATTGTTCCCACTTAACTTTATTAGAAGCAATTATATTTGCTTTTTCATCATCTGTTGCTGCATTGTTAATGTTTTCTACTGGAATCCATGCAGCTTCCCAATAAAATACACCTATACCATTTGTAGTAGAATTAACTGTATCAACTACGTCTCTTACCCATTTAGCCTGACCATTTACAGTAAAAGGATAAATAAGATCTTCACCAGTATCATTTTGACCAATTCTTACAGTATTATCAAATCCATCGCCGTCTTCAAGAGTCCATGCATAAGAGGTTTCGGCTACCATCACTTTCTTATCATAAGTTTTTGCAATATTATCAAGCTCAGACTTAAGATTAGTCAGAGATCCATGCCAATATGGATAATAAGAGCTGGCAAAAACATCATAATCAATTGCATTATCACTTAAAGCCTTTGCAGTACTGGAATAACCTTTTTCTGGATTTGTAAAATGCAAAGCAATAAGTATATTTTCGTCTATATCTCTTACAGCCTTACTACCAGACTTAAAAATCTTAGAAGAATCATCCCATTTATTAGCATCGATACCACAAATCTTTCCACCTGAAGTCTCATTTCCTATCTGTACCATGCCAACATCAACGCCTTCAGACTTTAACGTTTCAAGTGCATCTTTAGTAAATTCATAAACAGCTGTGGCTTTTTCATCTACTGTTTTATCCTTCCAAGCCTTTGGAACCATCTGTTTTCCAGGATCAGCCCAAAAATCAGAATAATGAAAATCAATAAAAACCTTCAGACCAGCTTCTGTTGCAAGCTTTCCCATTTCAACTGCTGTAGCAAGACTATTATTTCCACCTCCATAGCTTTTTCTATCAGCATCATAAGGATCATTCCAAACTCTGATTCTGACCCAGTTAACTCCATTATTAGAAAGGAATTTAAAGAAGCCAGCTTCATCAAGTTCCTCACCATTATAATCATAATATTTTGCACCACTTTTAAATATTGAATGAACAGCAGAAATATCAGTACCAAGCATAAAATCATCTGATAGATTATCAACCTTATCTACAGAAATTTCAGCATCTTTAATTAATGAACTAGGAGAAATAGCTTCAAGAGCAGCATTTAAGCTTGTATATATTTTTCCATTATATATACAATATTCATTGCTACTTCCACCAACTAAAGTATTATAATCAGTT
>JAILEL010000439.1 GCA_024687845.1 Eubacterium sp. | reverse complement strand
TTTCACGATATCCGGATGCTTCTCCCCAGCCTCTTGTTTTGGTGCACTTCGGTATATAGATCACTTTTCCTTCCGCGTACTTCTGCACCTCTTCCAAAAGGCTTGCAGGGAGAATATCCTTTGCATTTTCATATTTCATATCAATAATTCTTCATGCGCTCTTCTAAAGCATTGATCGACCTTGTAATGGATTCACAGGACTCAAGATCATCTATGGATGCATGCCACATCAAAGTATGGATTCCCTTAAAATATGCCATACACAAGAAACGTTCCCTGAAATTCTTTATCTCTATGTTCTTCTTTTTAGCATATTCATAAAGCTTTTCCCGCATTATCCCGATATCGGGATAATGCAGGTTATTCCGACAAATATATAATTCCGATATTTTTTATTGTATATCGATTTTTATATATTCTGTAATCAAAATATCGGAATTAAAGTTATAATTAGAACCATCTTAAATAAAGGAGGTTCTTTTATGGTTAAATCTATTTCAGACATCGTAAATGATGTCATGCAACAAGAGCTTGACTATGGTATAGATGATTATACGGTACATAATTATGACCTAAACTATTATCGACCCATAATCAGGTATTTTCAGGACAATAATACAGACCTTTATTGTCATGAAGTAATCCTAAAATACTCTTGTGAAATAGCTCAAAAACATTCTGAATCCGTGATATCTGATTACAGATTTCAGGCAATCAAGCGTAGTATTCAAAGAATTATCTCATGTGCAGAAACTGGTAAGGTGGATTTTTCAATAAAACATCCAAGGATTTACCAGCCTTCCGAAGATGGAATGAAACTGTATGCCGCCATTGTTGAGTACAATCGTTGCGAATTAACACTATCAAACAACAATCAGGCTATTTTGAGAAATTTTATCTGCTTCATTGAACAAAAAGGAATTCGAAGTACTGAAATTACTGACAAGATTATTTTGGAGTTTATTAGCAATGCAAGTAATAACTACAAGCAATCAAATGGCTATATCCGGCAATCCATGGTTCTCGTTTCTGATTACCTGAAAAACATAGGCGTCAGTTTACGGATGAATTACCGAGAACTCAAGATGAAAAAATGTAGGAAAAGAATGATTGAACCATATTCAACGGACGAGGTAGCTTCTATTATTGAATCCATAGATCCGGAATCGAATACATATTATCGTGACAAGGCAATCTTTCTTTTAGCATATTCTACAGGATTAAGAGCAATCGATATCACAGGATTATTGCTTACAGATATAGATTACAGGAATGCTTCCGTCTCTGTAAGGCAAAGCAAAACCGGTCATCTGGTAATACTTCCTCTTAATATTACTGTTATGAATGCAGTTGCTGATTACATTATGAATGAGCGTCCAAAATCGAATGAAAAACATATTTTTCTCGCATCCAAAGCTCCATTTAATCGGCTTAAAGGCTCCAGAAGTTTAGGAAACATATCTCGTAAGTACTGTAAACTTGCTGAAATAGAGAAAAAACCAGGACGTGATTTTCATAGTTTACGTCGAACTTTCGCTTCAAACTTATCATCTGCTGAAGTTCCGCTTTCGACTATATCTCAAATGTTAGGACATGAAAGCATAAATTCGGATAGACCTTATCTTTCATATAACGAAAAGCAAATGCTACGTTGTGCACTCGACTTTTCTGACATCCCGTTAACACACGGTATCTATGCAAAGGAAGGTGATGCCATATGACATTCTATAATAATCTGAAAGCATACTATGAAATAATGAAAGCAAGCCGTAAGGCGATGGGATTTACAATCGGGAATGATCAATGCTATGTATCATCTTTTATTGAGTTCTGTGAATCAACATTTCCAGATGCAGATCAGATAATGCCGGAAATGATCGATGCATGGTTATGTTCGTATAACTTTAAAACTCATAAAACACAGGCTAATGCAGTAAGTCTTTTACGTACATTTTGCCGTTTCCTTAGTTCTTACGGCGTAAAAGGCTTTATCCCGGACGATGATTATACTGTAAAAACCCCTAAATATCATCCATATATATTTAATGATGCAGAACTTATAGCCCTGTTTAATGCTTTTGATTCTATTCAGCCACATCCATATGGACCAAACCGTGAATACATATTCCCTGTTCTCTTTCGAATGATGTATTGCTGCGGAATGCGTCCGACGGAGCCTTTAAGATTAAGACCAGAAGATGTAAATCTATCTACTGGAGAAATCTTTATACGTCAATCTAAGAATAACCGGGATCGCCGTATCGTGATGTCTGATGATATGAAAAAATTATGTCAAACCTACAATGAAATCGTAGGTAAGCGAGAATGGTTTTTTCAAAAATGGAATGGTGGTCCATTTACAGACAATTGGGCGCGCAATCAAATGGCCAGATGTTGGAAATGTACCGGATTGATAAAAAGACAAAGACTACGTCCATATGATCTTAGGCATAACTTCGCAACACGCTGCCTTATAAACTGGATAGATAAAGGCGAGGATATAATGGCATTACTTCCTTATCTAAGTTCATATATGGGACACACAAAGTTTACGCATACACTGTACTATGTACATTTGCTCCCGGATAGGCTTATAAAATCTGCCAACATTGACTGGGACATGTTACGTAGTATATATGGAAAAGAGGAGGCTGAGTCCCATGAAGATTAACGACCCTTTACTTTATAAAACAATCAAGGAATTCTTAACCCATTACCTACCTACTGTACGTCGTAGGAGTCCCAATACCATATTGGCATATCAGGCTACACTGAATCTGTTTTTAGAATTCATACAAGGAAAAACCCAAAAAAAACTTTCAGAAATAACAATAGCTGAGTTTAATGCCAAGTATATAGAAGACTTTATGGAATGGCTGACAGCCGAGCGAAAAAACGTTGCAACAACTGTAAACCTTAGGATGACCAATATACGTAAATTCTGTGAATACCTACAAAAAAACAAACTGATACCTTATGCTGATTATGCAGAAATGCAAGAAATATCAAAACAGCCAGATGACCGTAAAAAAGGATTCGAATACCTTTCTGTATCTCAGACAAAAATAGTTCTAAATATACCCGATACGGAGGGAAGGATAGGTTTAAGAGACAAATTCTTTATATCCCTTATGTACGATAGCGGGTGCAGAGACCAGGAAATGTTAGATCTTAGGTTGAAAGACTTTCTTATTCGGGACGATGGCAAAGCAGAACTTCAAGTCATCGGAAAGGGGAGCAAGTATCGGGTTACTCCTATCTCCGAAGAAGTAATAACTCTATATCGTAAATATTGTAAAGTATTTCATCCACAATCATCCGGAGAATCAAATCTGTTTTATACAATCAGAAATGGTATAACTACAAGCATGTCAGCTGATAATGTTGCAAGGTTTCTGAACAAATATGAAAAACTTTCAAAGGAAAGTGATTCTACAATTCCGCATCTGCACCCACATCTTTTTAGGCGCACACGTGCTATGCATCTCTACACGGCTGGGGTGCCCCTTCCGTTAGTATCTGAATGGCTTGGACATTCACGTCTTGAAACAACTCAGATTTATGCAAGAGCATCGTTAGAAATGAAACGTAATGCGGCAAAAACTTTTGAATCAAAATCAGAGCAGATATTCATGGACAACAAATTTAAGTATGATGACGATAATCTGATCAAGAAGTTATACGGACTCTGCTAATAATTATTCCGATATTTTAGGCATTGAAAGTCTATAAGTAAGACCAATACCTTAAAATATCGGAATTTTATATTTGTCGGAATAACCAGCATTATCCCGATATCGGGATAATGCGGGCAAGACCTTCGAGATGGCAGCATCCGCTATGGAAAGCAAGCGTTTAGGATTATGCCAGAAGTCTCTTTTTGTTGTACCAAATCATCTGACAGAACAGTGGGCAAGTGACTTTTTACGTTTATATCCCGGAGCCAATATCCTTGCAGCAACTAAAAAGGATTTGAACCTGCGAACAGGAAGAAGTTCTGCTCACGTATAGCCACAGGA
>JAILEL010000386.1 GCA_024687845.1 Eubacterium sp. | reverse complement strand
TGTTTGACAAATATAACTTTTCAGGAGCGGTTGAAAAACTGGAGGTGCTAAAAGAAACGATTCCAGAGCCAGATCTTAGACAACAGTTAAATTTTGTATATCTGCTTGCAAAATCTTACGAAGGGTGGGACGCTCTCGATTTTAGACGTGCATATGAATATATGGATATGTTAAAAACTCAGCTGGAACGTGACTCAAGAACTCATAGAAGATTTCTCCTTATGGATTATCTTGAAAAAATCAGGGAGCAGACAGGAATTCTTGAAAGCCTTCAATGTATTCCAACCCTTATTAACAACAAGAGAAATACTGAAATCCTTAGACAGTCCAGACTTATCCATCCGTTGATGTTCACAATGTTTCAGAATGCGAAGATAAGAGAATATCAGGAAAAATACGATATGGCAACTTTGCTTCTTTATAGATTACTTGAAATGATAGAACAAAGAAGACTTGCTGGATATAACATAGATGTTTCAAATGCTGATTATAGTTGTATGAGAATGAATACTAGAAGATGTCCAGGTGCATCTGGTTTAAAAGGAGATGATAAAGTCAGATGGTTAAGAGATGAAGTGAATCATGTAAAAACAGAAATATTCAAAAGAGAGAATTCTGGATATCTTCAAGATCAGATATCACTTTTAGAAGGATTTATTATCCTAAGGGCTTTAAATGATCCAGTTGTCAGAGATATCAATTATTTGAAAAAAATGCGCTCTATGGTTTACCTGAGAAATAATTCTATATTTGCACATGGTCTTGGACCTGTTTCGAGAAGTGATTATTATAAGTTTCGTGATTTCGTTATAGAGTCATTTAAAATGTTTTGTTCTATAGAAAAAATCAATTTTGAAAATATTGAGAAACTTGTTGATTATATAAAACCAATGGATTCGAAGTATTATTCTTCGGGGAAGGACTGATTATGGCGGTACTTTATATAAAAGAACAAGGGGCGTTTGTGCAGAAGCAGGACGAACGAATTATAGTGACAAAGAATAATAATAAGCTACTGGATATTCCAGTATTCAAGATAGACAACATAGCATTGATTGGAAATGTACAGGTCAGTACTCAGGCTTTACATCTTCTTATGCAGAATGCAGTAGATGTTAGCTATCTTACTTACTCTGGAAAATATCTAGGAAATGTAGCAGCTGACGTTTCAAAAAACATTTTCCTTAGATTTGAACAGTATCAGTATTATTTGGACCTTCCTAAACGTCTCGATATGGCGAAAATAATAGTGGAGAATAAGATAAGTAATCAAAAGGCTGTAATAAAAAATCATCGTTGGACAGGTTCGGAATATGATTGGCATCGTGATATAGATTCTCTGGACAAACATAAGAAAAAGCTTCCAGAGGCAAAAACAGCAAATGAAATTCTTGGAATAGAAGGAATCTGCAGCAATATATATTTTGGTGCATTTGGCAAGATGCTTAAATGTGATTTTGATTTTAATGGACGGAATAGAAGACCTCCAAAGGACCCTGTAAATATAATACTGTCTCTTGCTTATACGTTTCTAACGAAGGAGGTTTGCAGTGCCTTGGATGCAGAGTCCTTTGAATCTTATTTGGGCTTTCTTCATGGTATCAGATATGGGAGGAAATCACTGGCGTTGGATATGGTTGAAGAATTCAGACAGCCAGTTGTAGATCGACTTGTTATACTGCTTTTCAATAAAAAAATTATTAATTCATTTGATTTTGAATTCGAAGAAGATGATGTGGTGACATTAAATGAAGAAGGCTTCAAGAAGTTCTGCAATGAATATGAGAAATGGATGACTGGGAAAAATTCACTTTCAGGAGAGAAATCTTATAGAGGAATAATCAGATCTCAAATAAATGAACTAAAGAAAAGTATAACAAAGGGCGATGAATATATTCCGTACAGATGGAGATAAAAAATGTACCTGGTAAGCTATGATATATCAAGTGACAAAAGAAGAAGAAAGATTGCTAAAGAACTGGAAAACTATGGAAAGAGAGTTCAGTACAGCGTCTTTGAATGTAACATTTCGAAAGGAAAATATAAAAAGATGTACGCTAAACTGCTGAATCTTATGGATGGAGATGAGGATGGTAATATCAGAATATATGAGTTGTGCGGCGTATGTATTCAAAAAGTAGTAACTATGGGGATATATGATGATAAGGGTGACCTTGATGAGGAGGAGGTTGTTGTGATATGAGCTTATATACAAAAATAATTGATATACAGAAACTGAGAGATGCATGGAGTAAGGTGAGAAAAAATAAACCCGCAGCTGGAGTTGATAATATTACTTATGATCAATTTGAAGAATCATTAACCGTAGAGATAAATACTCTGAACAGAGAACTTCTTGATCACACTTATAGATGTAGACCGGTAAAAATAATAACAATCTATAAGGGAGAAAAATCAAGAGACATAGCATTATATTCTATGAGAGACAAGGTGGTTCAGCAATCTATTGCAAGTGAATTAAACAAGATATTTGATAAACATTTCTCAGAAGGTACATTTGCTTATAGAAATAATAAGTCGGCTCTTAATGGAATTGAAATCATTAATGAAACGATTTTGTCTAGAAAGTATAAATATTATCTAAAAGCTGATATATTGTTGTTTAGCACATTAAATGATGCTTCATTATTCACATTAAATGGAGCTATTTGTGCTTGAAACATCCATATCAATGCACATTGTTTG
>JAILEL010000194.1 GCA_024687845.1 Eubacterium sp. | reverse complement strand
CGGAGAAAGCACTATCGGAAATAAATAGGGTGCTTAAGAAGGATGGAATACTGATCGCACCTAATTTTGTAAATCATCAAGGTGGTCTTGGCAGCCGTATATGGTCGGCAATTCTTAAAATCGGCGGCGTGAAATTTGAGCATCAGTGGTCATCGGAAGAGTATCTGAGATGGCTTGAGCATAATGGATGGCATGTGACATTCAGTAAAGAGATGGCAGCAAGAATAGCCCTAATGTATACGGAATGTAAAAGAAAATAAATAGCTGAAACTTTTACCGGCAAGTTCAAAAACGAAGGATGAAGAGTGTAAAAGCGGGTAGCTGCGTTTGGGCGTAATTACCAGCTTTTTTTGGGCGCCTGGCGGTGCACGGTTCTGATTATTTCACCATCTAAATTCGCCGAAAAATTTCCCAACTATTTTCAAAAACCATATTGACAAATGATTCCAAAGTCCGTATAATGATAATCAAACAGAACAAATGTTCGCAAAGCAACAGAACATTTATCAAGAAAGATGCCAGCTTAATCACGTGTTAGATTGATTTTTAAAGGTGGGCGTGATTTGATTATTGATTTTTGTTTGTGGTTTTGGATGAGAGTTCTATTGAGTGAGAATGAAATTGTGATGTAAGAAGGTGTTAGTATGCGAAGGGTTACGATTCGAGAGTTAGATAGCCCGCAGAAGGTTAAGCCGAGGGTGGCTGATGTTATCTTTGATGACAATGATCAGATTATACTTGAGGTTAAACAGGGAAATGAAAAGAGACAGGTTGAGCTGTGTTCAATTATATATCAAGTAGTTCAAGCACTGCAGAAGAGTAAGTAAGCAGTCCCGAGCGAGTGTATCCGAACAAATCGAGATACGAAGAGCCGGGGTATTTGTTCTGAGGTGGTTTGTGTGAGAGCGCAAACTGTAGCGGAACATTTGCTCCGGATTTTTTTTGACCTTTTAACGTAGGTGGTGAATGTTATGGAAGCGAAAAGATACGATGTGGATATAATCTGCCAGCATTCGAAGGATGGAACCATAATCCCTCTTCGAATCCGTGTGGATGGCGATGATGGCGAACCACGAGTGTTTAAGATAGATGCTTATAAGGAGCTATCAGGTAATGGTACTTATACAACAACTGATGGTGTGTTTGTGACAGATCGAACTATATTCTTTGAATGTAGGATTGAGGTTAATGGTACCGTGCGTGGGATAAGGCTTTACTTTAGAGAGAACGAGAATAATTGGTTTATAACTGCGTAGGGGAGATATGTTGTATATATAACAGGATTGTGATGCGAATTTTTAGTGAAAATTGCATAAAATTCTTTCGCGAAAAGCTGATTTGTAGTAAAATATATACAAGAAAGGGGCAAAAGTGTCAAGGAAGAAGTGGCACCAATATATAGTGATACAGGTAGTGCGATCAGAATTAAGAATATAATATTGATGCAGGAGAAGGTATCAAGAAAGGACTATAGAATGACAAGAATAAAGATTAAGAGTAATCCATACACAAAAGAAATTTTATATTCAACATTTGATGAGGCTTCTAGAGGTTGGATAAACCTTAAGGATAGTGATGCAGGAAAATCGAGCGAGTTAAGAGAAACGGACGAGCGTTTTTTCCTACCGTTTAGGATAAAAGAAATTATTAATATAATTAAAAAAGAGTATTATGTTGGCGATAAGATTCAGATTTGTTTTGAAGGGACACAAGATGAGTATGCTGAAGTGGCAGCTATATGTGAATCAGAGGATAACAAAGACAAAATTGAACTTGTTAGATCAAAAGAATTTTTGGAGAATGCTCGTTTTATAAAGCCTGATATTAAAGAAGTGTTCGAGAATGTAGAACCTGTGATAGATAATATCATGAAAGAGAACTCTTATGTCATAAAAGAGTTGAACAAGGTGGCCAAAGCATTGGATGATATCATTCCAATATGTGTATTTGGAACTTATAGCGCTGGAAAATCTACGTTTATTAATGCCTTGATTGGAGTGGAGATTTTGCCAAGTGGCGGAGATCCAGTAACGGCAAAAATCTATGAGATCAGTAATTCAGAACAGCCTGATCAAGCTAAAATCTCGTTCAAATATCTAGATGAAGAAATTGAAATCTCAATAGAAAAAGATGGGATGCGTGTATTAAGAGGAAAACAGGATATTGATATTATTGAAAAAATCAGATTAGCAGTTGAGGAGAATGAAAATGTTGACTTTTATAATAACGTTAGAATTGCTGTAGATATCCTAAACAATTATGAAAAGAGAGATAAGGAAACAATTGAATTAGGTAGTGTAATAAGCCTGTCTATTCCTTTTTCTGAAAAAAGCATTATTGGTAACACTAACAATAAATTTGTCATCTTTGATACTCCGGGATCAAATTCATACTCTAAT
>JAILEL010000358.1 GCA_024687845.1 Eubacterium sp. | reverse complement strand
AACATAAATGGTCCGTCCTATCGATTGAAAGATCAGATGCAATTCATGAGTGAAGAAGCCTAAAAATTACAAAATAAGAATGTAGGTTTTTATACATGCTTATTTTGTAAAAAACCTACATTTTTATCTTGACATTTGCATATATTTTACAGAACAGGCCTAAATCTTTAATTGGTTATAAATATAAGCTAAAAATATAAAAATCCTGCAATTCTACAATATTTTTAATTAAACCATAGATATACTCTTCAGATGCTAAAAAAAGTCTAAGAAGGAGGGCTATGCAAATGGAGAGTAATAGAGATAGTAGAGTAAAGGAAATAAGATATGATGAGGAGACTATTCCTGAATCTGCATTCTGGATTATTTTTTATTCCGTTATGATCAGAATCTTTATGAATGTTATATACAGAGATGATTACTATCTTCCGTTTATGGAAACTAGTCTAAAAGTTTGGCAGAGCCGCATTCTTTATTTTGGACTTATAGCTATTAATCTTTTCATTTTCTTTGTGGTATTAAAAGTGGAAAGAAATTATTTTGACAGTATAAGATATTCGGTTATACCGCCATTGATTTCATTGCTTGTATATTATTTCCAGACCTATAAAATGTTTGTTTTTATAATGATTGCGATAATATCCATAATACTTATAGTTCCAGTTTACAGATATATTGAAAAATGCAATCGTGCTGAAAGACTGCATAAAAAATTAAGAAAAAGAAAGGTAAAGCTGAGGCTTTTCCGAAGGGCATATAATAGTATTTCATACATAGCATTAGTTACAGTTGTGCTATTTGCACTTTTATCATTTGTGATTCCGAAATTTGGAATCAGGGGAGAAACTGGAAGTGTAAGCGCATCCGCTTATGAAGTGGATAGTGATAGTTTTTTGGATATTCTTGATCAGCATAAGGATGAGCTCATGGTCTTACAGAAGTACCGTTTTTCAGAAGCTTCCAAGACAGAAAAACTTGATGCCCTTCAGACACTTCTGAATTGCGAAACGAGTTATTTAAAGATAGAACCTATTACCTTAATAATGCAGTCAATGGACTCTTATAAAGCAGGATATTATGACTGTGACAAGAATCTGATATTTATACGACCGGAAGATATTGTAGACACTGATGATCCAGAACAGTGCATCAATAGTGTGCTCCATGAAGGAAGACATGCATATCAGAGGGCATCTATTGATTATATTGAAGCAAATAATATAGATATATCATTACCTATTTATGCAGATGAAAGAGAATGGAAAAAGAACTATGAAAATTATGTTGAGTTCTCTTCGGTAAATCCAGATGTAACTCAATACATCGCATATAGAAATCAGCCTTTGGAAGTCGATAGTTATTCATTTGCCGCAAGAATGACGCCGGTTATTCAGTCTCAAATAGAGAGTTGGTAAAAATTAATTAACTGGAGCAGTTTCGAGAATTGAATATTATTAATTTAGATGATGGAGGTGAGACGATGGACGAAAAAGTAGTTCCTTATAGTGTTGGCGAAGAAGTGCATTATGGAACCAATATTGGTCATATAGAATATATCCAGGAACAGAAGGAACGTGGAAGATACTTTGAGATGCATCTTAAAGATGAACCATATACTAAAATTCTTTCTGGATTAAAGATATATGAACTGCGTCTGTATGATGAAAAAAGAAAGAATCTTAAAGAAGGAGATGTGATTAGATTTGATAGACTTTCTTCTGATGACAAAGACAAGTGTTTTTATACAAAAGTAAAGAGGCTAAAAAGATATGATTCATTTTCATTATTGTATGACGCCAGTAAGACTAAAGAGGATCCCATCTCCATGTATAGATGTGGTTCTCCAAAGAATATTACTAAGAAGAGTTTCTTAAAAAGGATGGAAACATACTATCCTCTAGAAAAGCAGAAGGAGCATGGAGTAGTAGCTATTCAGCTTGAAGTTATATATTCTCCGGAAACAGAAAATAACATAAAGAGTGCATTGTGCAGAGCAAATCAGCGCCGGCCAATGACATATTCATTGGATTTCAATACATGGAATAGTTTTAGTGAGGAATACTTCAAAGCCATATGCTTAGCCGAAGTAGCACATAGAAATGTCCTGAGAAAGATGTCAGATATCGATTTTATCTGTCATCCTGTCGAAGTTGCTTCGATAGTGCATGATATATTATATAGAGGTGAGTTTCCTGTAATACAGATATATAACAGAGCTATTGCTGCTGCTGCGCTTCATGATGTTGTGGAAGATACATCTTATACTCTTGAGGATATAGATGAGGTATTTGGCGAAAGTATCTGTGAGTTGGTGGCAGAAGAAACTGAAAACAAGAGACGTACGGATCGTCCAGAGGATACTTGGAGGATAAGAAAAGCGGAGTTTCTTGAGAAGTTATCTAAGGCTTCTGATTTTGCCAGAGCGATAACACTTGCAGATAAGCTCAGTAATATGCGTGACATGCGTGTTGATTACAAGGAACTAGGAGAAGAACTCTGGAAGAAGTTCAATAACAATAACAAAGAAGATCACGCTTGGTACTATAAGAGTGTGGTTGAAGAGCTTGGGAAACCTAATAAGGAGAGAGATTATATTGTAGGCATTGAAATTTCTGAAACAGAAGAGTATAAAGAATTAAAGAGACTCGTATCTGAAATATTCGATTAAAATAATGCATTACATATGTTCGCTTCAGTGACTTTATAGGAATATATCCATGGGGGTACTGAAAAGTCAATTTCAAGTTTAAGTTATTATATTTGAAAAATTGGGGAGGTATTGACAATGTCAGAGAATAAGGTAGTGTTTTTTTCAGATTATGAACGATTTGATTGGAAACCCAATGAACTTCGTAATATGATATATGATGGCTCTTTTCAGAAGGTAGCCTACACATGGGCAGAGCTGGATTCAAAACTAAATGGTGGTGAGATTCATCATATAGAACAATATAAAGCAGAATTCTTAGTTGAAAGATTTTATGAATATAATGCTCTGTTCTATAATGAAGATACTAAAAAAATGCTGGGAATGGTTTGGAATATAGCGATTAATCAAAGAATTTATTATACTGTCGGTAATCCTGAAGAAGTGATGGAACATTATTCTCATACTGCAAATAAAATGCTGCGTAATGGCTGCTATTTATACATTTTAGCAAATCATCAGAAAATGGCAGAAGCTTTAGGGTGGGAAAAACCAACGTTTACTTTCAAATGGTCAGATGATTGGACTATAAGAAATCTTGATAAAAAGTCCAAATTCCATAAA
>JAILEL010000334.1 GCA_024687845.1 Eubacterium sp. | reverse complement strand
GATCTTATAAGTTACGCTGATATGTTTCATAACTATAATGTAAATCTACTGGCTCTTGGTATGCTGCAGGATCCTCCACTTGAAAGATTTCTTGAAGAACATCCGGGTATGAAGTTTATTTTCTTCTGCCTTGATAATGATCAGGTAGGAAGAATGGCTACTGATAGACTGATGAATAAATATCAAGAGGCCGGATATGAGACACGAGACTTTTCGCCACCTAAAAAACATAAGGATATGAACGAATGGTTGGTTGCAACGAAGCTTGAAATTCTTTGTCATGAAAATGGTGATAAAAAACTCAAATTGTAATGAAAATGGTAAGACAATTCGCGATTTGTAATGAAAATGGACTTACAAGAAAATATTGGATTTTTTGAGTCAGCTACCTTGTAAGTAAAATGGCAGGACAAATCGCGGGTTGTAAGTAAAATGGTAAGTAAAATGCTTATTTGTCAGTAAAATGGACTTACAGGAGGTATATATGGTGAGATTTCATATATTTAGGTGGGGTATTAGGGGCTTCGTCCCCTAACAAGATGCGTTTTGTATAACAAAATGCGTATCTTGCGCTTATCCGAAATGGTACATTTCTCAGACGAACAGGCAGTACAGGAAATGAGGTGAGAAATCAATGGAGAACGAAAAGAAGGAAGTAATCAAAGGCTTTCGCCTCACGAAGATTGAAGCAGAGGAGCTCTCCAGAAGGGCTGCCGAAGCTGGCGTGAGTGAGAGTGATTATCTGAGGCTGTGCTTAAAAAGCAGTCCGAATGATTTCCCTGAAATCAGAAAGATGATAAGAGAACTGATAAATGAGATAAATCATGTAGGCGTGAATATCAATCAGATCACTAGAAATAATAATGCCGGAGTTTATATCCCGGAAGATAAGATGAGACTGATAGCTTATATGAAGCGCCTTTCTACGGGGATGAATAAGGTGGTGGAAGAGCTTGGTGATATGTAAGGTGGTGAGGATACTTGGCTATTTGTAAGATTCTACACATAAATGATGCCACCGGTAGAAAATCCCATCTATCAACTGTAATCGAATATATTCAGAGTGGTGAGAAAACCGAAGAAAAGATTTTGACAGGCGGTTACAATCTACAGCCTGAATATGCTATGAAACAGATGATGGAAACCAAAGAGAGCTTTGGAAAGACCGGTGGCCGTCAGGCTTATCATGTGATCATATCCTTCAAGGAAGGCGAGACAGATGCTGATACAGCTATGGCTATTACAAAAGAATTTGTCGAGGAATATCTGGCAGACTATGAGGCATTATATGCTGTTCATGTGAATACGGATCATATTCATTCACATATTCTGTTCAACAGCGTGAGCTTTGTTACCGGACGGAAATATCATTATAAGAAAAATGATTGGGCGACTTACATCCAGCCTGTAATTAATCGGTTATGTGAGGAACATGGTCTCAGTACTATTGAGATAGATCCGAATGAAGAACATACCAGGTATCAGGAATGGAATGAATATAGAGATGGCAGCTTCGTATGGTCAGATATGATAAAACGGGACATAGATATAGCGATAGCTGAGGCTGAGGATTTTGATGATTTCATAAATATAATGAAAGGTCGTGGCTATACAGATAAGCAGAATAAATACCTGGCATTCAAAGCACCCGGTATGAGCAGATTCAGAAGAACGAGACATCTTGGAGATGATTATTCAAAAGAACGGATAAGAGAAAGAATCCTGGTTGAGTCACTTGAATCATATAAGACTGAAACACTGGAAGAAGCTGAGAGAATTGTTTATAGCAAGATTCCACGAAGGAAGAGAACAATGCTTAGTCCAATTCAGAAAAAGTATTATGCTCGTCTGTTCAGGCTGGGACTAATTATGAGAAGACCTTACAGTAAGGCCTGGCAGTATAAGGATGAGATAAAGAAGTTTCATAAGCTTCAGGAGCAGTATTTATTCTTAGTTGATCATGATGTGAAGAGTGAGCAGGACTTGGAAACAATCAAGGTTGATATTGACTCAGAAAAGAAGCAAAGGGTTTCTGAGAAGAACCGGAATTACAGAACCGGAAGAAAATGCAGATTTCTTTTTGGTGTAGTTCATGAGATGGATGATCTTAAGTCTGCTGTAGAACTATATCAAAATGGTGATTCAGAATTTCAGCATGAATTTGATCGCTGGCTTGAATGTGAAGTTCAGCTCTCGAAGCAGGGATATTCCTATGAAGAGGTAAGGAATATCGAGGCGCATTGTAAAGCAGAAGGAAAGAAGCTTCGAAAGGCGCTCAGTGATCTTTCAAAAGAACAGAAACTTCTAAAGGATATAATTGCTGAATGTGAAAGAATGCGAGACATTTCCTATGATGAAAGAGTTATAGATGAGGCAGATGAAAAAACAAAAGAAATAGATAATACAGATAAGAATGAAAAGAGATGGCAGCCGAAGAAAAGATAACTTCAGGCTGTTTTTT
This sequence comes from Eubacterium sp., assembly GCA_024687845.1. The sequence goes on along the minus strand of JAILEL010000334.1, from coordinate 1,424 downwards.
TATGGCTGGATTTAGTCCGGTTTGAAATTATAAAAAATGAATACGGAGGACACTATGTATAAGAAAAGATATACAAGAGTTGATATTGATTCCATACTTGCAAGCCTTAAAAGCAAGTACAGGTTATCACAGGAAGTAATGATGCAGGTTGAGATGGATCTTTGTTCTGGGATGATGAAGGAAGATGTAATGAAATATTGTACCAAGCCCATCAGCGTTGGACGAATGAAGGTTATATCTGAATGTATCAGAAATGGTTTCGATGATGAAGTTATAGAAAAGCTTTCAGCAGAAGAACGCAGTGATGAAATTATGGAAGTTGTATTTGAACTTCTTGATAAAGGTGTGAATATTTCAACCTTTGAAGACAAGCTGGAAAGCAAGGACAGGCTGATTGATATTCTGAATGAATATAAGGAACAGATGCCGGAACCAGTCGAGACTGAAGATGGGGAGGTTGTGGAAGAAATAGAATCATCAAAAGATTCTGAAGTTGTTACGGAAGATGATAATTCAAAAGATGAGGCTAAAAAAGAGAAAGATTCTTCACCGAAGGAAGAAAACAAATTATTTACTTCGGAAGCAAAGAATACCGAGGGGGCATCTGATATCGAGGAATCAGATAAAGAGAAATCTGAAGGTGAATCTGAAAAGGATAGCGAGGATTTAAAGGCTATGTTTACAACCTTCAGGGATGAAATCATGGCTGGTGTATCTTCTGCAATCGATAAGAGTTCATCTGCAGAGGCACTTCTTTTAAAGGAATATTCCGAGAAGCTATCAAAGGCAGAAGAGAAGCTTAAGGAGAAAGATGAAAAGATTGCAGAGTTGGAAAAACTGAAGGAACAGCTTGAAAGAGTTGAATATATTGATGTTTCAACTTACGAGAAGCTGAAACAGGACATAAAGAATATGGAAGTACAGATGCATAAAAATGATCATATTCTTGAGGTATGGATGCATGACAACGAGGAGAGACTCAATCGTGCTGTTACTGAAATAAAGAAGGAAACTGAAAAACAGATGGAATCAAATAAAAATGGAATAAATCAAAGAGGTGATGAGAACGACATGAATTCCGAGATTAATTCTGATAGAGACTATGGAAATAGTGCAAAGGATGAAACTTTAGATCTAACAGAGAAGAATGTTCAGCAGAATACTATGGAAGGTAGAACACTTGAAGTGACTGATTCAAATGGAAAAGTCATCAGTTCACTTCCTGTTGAGCATACCAATAAGAAGACTTCGGCTTTATGTGGAATTGCAGCAGCTCTTGGTATGAAGAAGCATTCCAGAAGAAGCATGATGCAGATGGCTATTAGTGGTGAACTTTCAAAAGAACAGCTGATACAGATAGTTAATGCTATTAAGTGTGGTCTTTCAGAAACACAGCTCTGCAATCTTATAGAGAATAAGGTTCC
>JAILEL010000272.1 GCA_024687845.1 Eubacterium sp. | reverse complement strand
AAACGCACAAAAAACTTGCAGGCCGATCTCAGAATCCCTTCGCATCACAGTCCTTTTTTCAGTATCCGGTACGCCAGCAGACGTTTGCCGAAATAAAACGCAAAACTAACCAGAAGGATCATGATGCAAAAACAGATCACGTCGGCCGTCTCCTTTGCTGTTCACGGTGACAGGCACCACTGTTTAAGACCTCCGCGTCTGGCCGGCCGCGAATAAATACCGCTTTTAGCTTCAGCAAGAATTACTATACTATCATATACAGCTAGCAGATCCAGTTCACAAGCTGTTACTTCACCTTCCGGTTTATAATATAAAGAATTATATGTTTTGCATTGTGGTAGAATACTGCTGATTAATTCACTCGTTTTCCTTTCCAAGAATTTAGCTTTGAATTTCTTATCATATTCATTCCATCATCAATAATGGGGTGCATTGAAAAATAATTGTCATCTGTGAAATATCTGATAGTATTATTGATTTCTTCGTTCAAATTGCAACGGAAAAAGTCAATCAGAGCATCAAAGTGTTCTCTTGAAACACTATTACATTTCTCATATAACTCATCTCTAGATACGGCCATCAATTTATAGCTTTCGTTACTTACAATACTAAAAAAATCGTTTTCTCCAGATTTGTCTTTTATATTCCGTATTATTGACAAAATAGCTCTACGTAATCTATCAAAAACTATATCTGCATATGCATCTGTCACTACATACACATCTAAAGGTCTAAAACCTAATTCTTGAACTATTTTATTATCGAACCCATCAAATATGCCCTTTATATTGTCTTCTTCTATTTTTCTATACCATGAATACCCTCTGATAAAAGAATAAATGTTTCTCATTTCTCCAGAAAACAGTGATTTGCTTATCGTCACATCGTCTTGCTCTTCCTTTACTCCAGAATACATATTGATAATCATTTGCTTTGAAGCAAGTTGCTCACAAAGGCTCATTATTCTTTCAAAGGAAGATATATCAACCCTAACACTATTCTTCGTTTTAGTGGAAATACATACCTGTGCAACATACTCAACTACAGCAGGTGATAAACCTGGGTTATCTATGTCTTGAAGCATCCCTGTATAATACCTAGCTCCAAGCATGGCTAAAAACTCTTTTTTTATCATGTATCTCCATCTCCTCGATTAACGATTCATACGCCACGTTAAAAGCGGAACAACTTTCAGAAAATGAAATTTTGGCGGTACGCTATTCCGGATTCGCGGTACTCATTTTTCCGGAATGGCGGCTCCGCCGCACCGGAATAATCATTGATATTCTGAATCGAGCTTTTATACTTTGCCTCACTATTGTAATATACTTCTGCAATCTGCTATTAGGTTTATCCGGTATTGTCATAGCAATTCTTCCACGTTCTATCAATGGATGAAGATATTTTCTGACTGCCTGACTGCTTCTTCAGCATCCAGAACTTTTTGTGATTTTTCTTGTTCCGTCATTTTCTCTTTCTCCTTTGCATTTTGATAAAATAAAAACGGGCAGCTTTGATATTTCTATCATTGCTACCCGTCTTGGTTAATCATTATTCTGTTATTACGTTCACTTATACTCTATAAGTCATTTATTCTTTGAATTTCTTTTCAACAATTTTCTTCATGAAGTCTTTTTTGAAATCTCTTTTGCTATGGAAAATATATTGCTCGGACTTCGATAATTGTTCGCCTTCTTCCATCTTCTTGTTTAATAGCTCCAAAGTGCAAATCAGATCAGCAACCTGAAATAATCTATAATCACTTGGCTTTACTTTTCTAACATCATAATCCACAATCTCTGTGGCTAAAACAGTATTAAGAATTCTGTTTAATTGCTTCTGCCCATTATCATAATATAACACTAATTCATCGAAGGACTGAAAATACGATAGATTATCTCTTATGAACAGAGAAATCTCTCTCGCTATCCTGGCTTCCAGCTTCATTTCATCTTTAAACTGCTGTTTCTCAAATATAAAAGTCTTATATGATATATCGCATTTTTATGCAAAGAAGAACAATTTTGTAAATATGGATCTTCTCTCATTTGGAGTAAATTCCTCATAAGGAGCTTCTCTTCTTATGAGTGGTTCAGTATGAACAGCACCTTTAGGACAATGCAAATCTGCAAGTTCCCTATCCAGCTTATTTAATTCTTCACTTATATCATAATTCTGATCGTGGAAAACCAAAGAAATAATATAATATGATTTTCCCTTGTTCTTTAATCCAAGATCACCAGATTCATCAACGAACATACTAATAGTTTTCAATTCGTTTTTCCCCAATTTCAGTAATATAAAACAAATGGCGGGGAGTCTCCCCGCCGATTAGGTAGGACCTGGGTCTTTCGACCAGCCCACAGTTGCATCGCTGCAACCTTCTATGAATAATATACCATATCTATCCTTTCATCTCAAGCATAAATTAACGGTATTCAACATTATAAATATATCTACAACTCTTATATATTAACAATCTTATTCTTGCAATGAGGACAATCATCTCCCCATATCCTTGTAAGATGCTTTCCGCAGGTATTACAGCGTGCATATTTTACATATATAACCACGCTCACAATAAAACATATCGCACCTATCACTAAGAGAACGGAAAGAATAGTAGTATTCGTTACGAAACACAAGCTTAAAATCCAAATAATAAAGCAGGAAAACATCATTCCAACTGACAACCTATTATAGTTCATTGCTGACATACTAATGCACCTCCTTCTACAACAAATTCGCGCAATCAATATTTATTATATCATTTAGTTCTTCCTCTGAACATTCATCTATATTATTGATAATATATCTGTATCTATTCAACTTTGCAAGATAAAACCCTTCATTATTCTCATTCTGCCTAGAATACATTTGACTTCTCTTAACATTGTACAAATGTATAAAAATGTATACAGCCATGAGAAATAAAATGATATCAAAAACAACACCAGCCATAACCTGTCCTATACCTACCGGATCAAACCAACTATCTTTAAAATCGAACCACTCCTGTTCATCATTATATGACAAGCATCTACTTATAATATCTCTAATAGTCTCCATATTATCAGACCTCACTACCTATAATAACACTATCATAATATCACCTTTTTTTCTTTCTGTCATTGTACTTATGATATAAGAATAAAGCGTCACTGTTATCACTATAATGACAACTCAACCTTTCTCGACTTCCTTTGTCTTCTTTCCTGTTCTCGCTCCTGAGTTTCTCTCTCCACCAGCTGAATTCCCTGATTCACTATCTCCTCTGTTTTATCCTTCCCAAGAACGCGTTCAATAAAACTAAACTTTTTAGCTATATCATTAGCTTCAAGATATTTTCTGGCAATCATATTTCCATTTTCTTCAGCCTTATATCTCCTCTTAGATTCGTCATCAAGTCGCTTATTAAGATTTTTGATTTCAATCATAAAACCATTACATTTTTTCTGTAACGATATAAGCTTTTTAAGAAGCTTCTTTACAAATGGCTTAATGTATTTTTCTTTATAAACAGAAGCCTTTATCAGTTTGGGAGGATCTGGAATCTCCCACTTGGATTCGTCAAACTCTTCAATCCCTTCCGAATATAATTTGCTATCCTCTTTAAGCTTGTTAACTTGTTTTTCCGCGTCCTGACATTCTTTTTTTATTTTTTCGTTTTCTTCCTGCAGTTCTTTATTTTGAGCTTTTATATCGTAATTCTCTTTCATTGTAGCTTTAAAATCTTCTTTCAGTTCCTGAGATTTTTCTTCCTGGAATTGTATTCTGTCATCCAGCTCAGCGGCCTTCTTTATTTTATAGGTTACAGCATCCACTCCATATTCTTTTTTCTTTTCTTTATGCTCTACGTCATTACAAAGCTTGTCAGCCATCTCCATTTGTTTATTAGGATATAAATGAGAATATGTGTTTAATGTCGTCTCAACCTTTTCATGTCCAAGTCTTTTGGCTATCTCTAACGGCTGATATCCCAAAGATATTAGCATCGAACAGTGTGAATGCCTTAAACAATGAAGATGAATCTATCTTACACCTGACTCTTTTATTCCTCTTCTGATTTCATGCTCCATATAAGACTTTGTAAATGTAAACATTCTTTCTGTTGGAAGAATCCCATATAGATGTTTACAATACTCTTCTATCTCTTCAGCAAGAAATACTGGAAGTGTTATATCTCTCTTACCTCTCTCATTCTTTGGTTCAGATACAACATCTTCTCCTTTAATACGTTGGAATGATTTGGTAATATGTATGACTCTGTTATCAAAATCTATATCACTATATGTGAGTGCTAGGAGCTCACCTATTCTCATTCCGGTCCAGAAAAGAATCATAAACGCTAAACGTGAATCCGGTTTATCCTCTACAGTTTTTAGAAATGTTTCAAATTCCTCTTTAGTCCATATCTTCATTTCATCTGATCTGGAACGACCAAAGCTACCTGCTTTACGATAAGGATTACTCTTAAGATCATAGTACTGTTCAGCATAATTAAATATTGCTGCCATCTGGTTGCTTATCGTTTTCAGATATGTCTGTGAATATGGTTTACCATTTTCATCCTTATATGACATGAGCTCATTCTGCTGTTGCTGACGAAAGTTTCTCTCCCATTCTTCAGCTTCACTTTTAGTTCGAAATCCTCTTTTATTCTTTTTGTGGCGGACTCCCTGCCAGTCTGTATAGTAGAACTGACACCTCCACATCTTTCCATCCTTTGATGCTGGCATGTTTATACCTCCTGTAATGTCATTCCATAGAATTTTTCTTTAAAATATTTTGTAGGCAGTTTTCCGGCTACTACAATAAAGCCTTTAGCTTTTAATTCTGCATTCAGATCTCTTATTAATCTGTAAGCAAAGCCCTTGGATACTCCAAGAATTTCAGCAATTTCTTCTGCTGTAAGATACATTTTATTCATATCAACCATTTAGTCTCACTCCCTTCTGCACTCCCGCTGTATTTTAGTACACTTATGTGTCCTATCGTTACTCAGAATAATACAGTACACATTTGTGTATGTCAAGACAATTTCTAAAAAAATATACACATTTGTGCACCATTGTGATAATATACACTCATAAATACCAAAAAGAGGTAAATCAAAAATGACAGTAGGCGAAAAAATCAAGC
>JAILEL010000294.1 GCA_024687845.1 Eubacterium sp. | reverse complement strand
AATCCATGAGAGCAACAGTATTCCTCAAAGCTCTTATTATTTTTTTAATACTTCCTCATATAAATTCCATCATTCTTTTTTATTTAGCCTTTCAGCCCAGTACGGATTTTCCTTATCGAAGAGTTCTTTTTCTTCCTTAGTTAGCTTGTCATAGTCTTGCCAGAGGTTATATATCTTTTTCTTATCGAAAGATATCTCTAATTTCCCTATTCTGCCATAATCCGCAACTCACCATATCTTATCGCCTTCGCGCTTATGGAAGAACAATATACAACCTCTATTTTTCTCTTCCTCGGCTATTAGTTCCTGAATCTCTTCCTCAGTCATCTGCCTTGTATCCTTCTTCTTTTTTCCGAACCACATACAAGCACCCCATTTCGAACTAATATTTTTCTTCTATACTCTAGCCCCTTGTCTCCCCCCGTTCCCTCTCAAATGGGAAAGGAACGGGAGGATGGGAAGGACTAAATGAAGATTAATGTCGTTAAAAGTCTATAGCCTTGAACTTTTCTCGTGTCTTTCTTTTCCTTGTTCTTTGTGCATGTAATTATCCTGTCTCCACCTTTTTCTGCTCAATGCATCAGATGGGTTTTCTTTCTCGTTCCAATATACTTCGTATGGAGTATCAGGTCGTCCACTGCAGAATTGACAATCCAGATCATTGCAGGTACTAGAAAACCACTCATTACAGCTTATACATGCTACAGCATCATGCCTGTATATTAGAATCTGCCCCGTCTCACCACACTTTGGGCATGGTTCTTCCAAAAATTCACCTATCTGTTTCCATATAAATTTTGTCTTTCTTGACTTTAAATAGTTCTTCCTGTTTTTCATTTTAATATTGTACTAATTATTCTTATTCATTCTCAATAATATTATTTTCTTCCATTTCCCTTATTACATCCTTGACAAAATCCCCATCTACACCAACCAAATCTGCTATTTCTTCCAAAGAAAGATTCTTATCTTTCATTCGGAGAATCATGGTTTTTATTGTCTTTTTTCTTGTATCCTCTACTAGAGCATCACTAAGATTCATCATTTCCCAACACCTTTCTCACAAATTCATCAATCCCACCAGAAGTACCAGACCTTAGAAACCTTTAAGCTCTCTGCCACTTCCTTTAAACTTCCTGAGCGAGTACACTGGTCCACCCTATCAGGGGTAAAGGCGTAATGCTCTTTAGCTAATTCTATAGCCTCATCCTCTTTAATGCACTCTGGTACGGAGAATTCTATGGTATCATGAGAGATGGTTACAGGTACAGCTCCGTACTTCTCGTACCAATACTTACATACCGAAATCATATTCTCAGGCTGCGGACAAGCGTTCCATCCTCCGGAAGGCAGATACGCTACTACCTCCCAAGGATTAGCCGTAGGAACCTCAAAAAGGATAGTTTCAAGGGTGTTGGAGTTTCCTAGTTCCACAATTGCTGTTACCCCATCTATAACCTCCGGTTCATCCTCGTACTCTCCTATAAGCTCTGATTCACTGATCTCCGAGTTTTCAGTATAATCCTTGTATCTTTCCTCAAGAAACCTCTTCCCCTCTTCAGAGGAAGCTCCTTTTAATACATCTTCCAGTGAAAATCCGTCCTCCGATACTATTTTCCAGTATTCCTCCAGTACCGAATCCACTGGGACAAGTACTGGGGTGAAGCCTTCGGTCTTGCCTATTTCAAATCTCTCATTATATTCCTTGATAATTTGATCATAATCTGTTCCGGCTGGAAATATTTTGTAAGGATAATTTAATTTTTCAACCATTGATTTAGCTACATCACTAGCATCTTTTGATTTACTTGTATTTGATTTTCCTTTATAAGTTTCGTACCATTTCGTAAATACGTTCACTATTTCCCCATCCTTTATTTTTAGATCAATGCTATCTCCTACTTCGTCAGGCGTTGTATGCATGAGATAATGATGAAGGACTAAAGTATCGCCAACATGTGGGACATAGTCCGAATTTTCTGCTTTTTCCTCAACATAAGTTATCGTTACATGTTCAATATCGTACATACTGTCGTCTGGATCCAATGCCACATCATCTACTTTTACTGTAATATTATAGGTATCACGTTCATTGTCATTTTTTATTTCATTGCCAGCTTTTCGTATAGTGTTTGCTATTATGAATACGAAACCTATTATTACAACAACAATAGCTATCAGTATTCCTATTATAATTTTTATAGTCAAAGGAAGTCCTTTATTTTTGTTGTCAGACATATGTCAGCCTCTCTCAAAATAGTCCGTATCCGGTTCGGGATCCTCATCATCCTCAAAACTATCCAATGGTTCAGCTCTGTATGGCGGATAATCATATATACCATATGGTGCTTTACTCACCTTGTCCCCCTCTACGCACAAACATTGGGACTCCCTCTCCGAATAGAATTTTATTCCGAATCCCTTACCAAAGTCTCCTCCTAAGTATTCGACGCTCTTTATATCCCCCAGATCTATTCCCTGAGAGGCAAGCTCCTTGACAATCAGCTGAACCTCCCTCTGGTACCTCCTCGAAAACTCGATCATAACCCATTTTCCCCCTTATACCTTCTCTGATTCTGTCTAAAAAAACAAATGCCACATATTAGGTGTTTTTTACTCGTTCTCTTCATAAGTACCTTGAATTTTGGCTATCATTTTATCAACTTCTTCATAGCTATCTAACTCTGCTATCTGAGCCGTTCCACCTGTTATGGCCTCCTTTATTTCCGGACTAGATACCAGTTCATTATCTACATATATAAATAGCTTACTTCCAATCAATTCAGAGGTGACTTGACTAAACTTTTGGCCACCTGCATCTGTAAATCGAACTCCTACAACATATGTATCATTTCCAGTACTATCTTGGATTCTCCCTCTCTCGAAACCATAAATATCATCTCCAGTAATCAGAACATTACCATCTGAGTCTTTCATTACTATATTATAACGTGGAGTTGTTGGTTCAGAGGCTTCATCCGTTTTGCCACATGCTGTTAAAATAAAAGCAAACATTAATACGCATACAAACAGCTTTAGTTTCAAATCATCACATCCTTTGAATGTATTAATCGACCTGATCAATGAATACTAATTAAGGTTTTGTAGTAAGTAACTTGTCTTCTCCCTCCGTCCCAACCTTCTCCCATTCCCCTCTGGACACCCTAACGAAGTCCTTATCCTGGAACCAGTCCAGGGCTTCGAAAGGGGCGGGATGGATGGAAACTACTTGTCCTTTCCAATTAACCTGCTTAACCCAGTACCCCGAACCCTCATCGGGATCGATATCACAGAGGTAGTAGTCATGGATTACATTCTTCTTTCCCATCTTTCAGCTCTTCTTCTCCCTCTCCCCGGCCTTAACCAAGGCATATCTCTCCCTGTCCTCTCCCTGATTATATCGGAGAAAAGCTTCAGCATCCGTCTTTTCCAAAAAGCGGGCTATGATCTTCTGTTCTTTCTTATCTCTTATCTGATACATATTCTGTTCCTTTTAGTACTTTTAATCAGAGAAAAATTCCGGTTTGATGTCTCTGCTCTGAGCAGGGACTTGGTGAGTGCGTTATGGACATGTCTTATATCCCACCTCACCTTATGGCATTCAAATACACCCTTATTGTTTTATATATTTATTTCTATTGTATTAATTTTTTAACTAATTCTTCTGGACTTTTTAATGAAAAAGATGCAAACGGAACTGCATAGTCCTTTATATTCCTTGTAACTATACAATCCATGTTTGTTCTCTCAGCTGTAGCCATCATTACTGCATCTTCAAAATCTCCGTGTTCATATGACATGGCAGTTATTATATCCTCAGATGAAATATCAAGAATATTAAAAAGATGTGAAAGTTTAGAAATATAATTCTGAGCCATTCTTTGAGCATTTTCTTCCCCTTTGTGAATCTGTTTTGCTAAATACCAAATATCACATAATTCTTTTGCTGTAACATATCCATCTATTTTTTCATCAGCTACTGCTAAAAATAGTTTTTTTGAATCTTCATTCCAGGGTTTTCTATCCTGTAGAACATCTATTATTATATTTGTGTCAAATAGTATCTTCACAGCTCTTTCCCTCTTCCCTTCTTTGCCTCTTCAAGAGTCATAGTATCGGGCATTGAACCGATAAGTGACTCAGCAATACTACGTTTGGTCTGATGAGGTGATGTGAGTTTTGCGATCACTTTTCCGTACTGTGTAATATAAATATCTTCTTTTTCAGCTAAAATAAGATATTTCCCTAAGTTTTGTTTTAATTCAGTTGCCGTAATAGACATATATAACACCCTCTTTCATTAATTTATCATTATGTTTCGCACTATAATAATATCATTTTCGTGCTATACATTCAACACTGTCGTACAATAAATAATACTTTTTGAAGGTATTCCTGGCTTCCCTTTATTCTCATGAGTTCACAACAGTTTTGTATCTTTTTCAATTTACTGTAGTTTTTACTTTAGTGATTTGCAGATATCTATATTCTTGCCTCTGTTTCTGCCTTTAACAAAGCAAGCATTTCTGCATTATGCGTTGCAGCCATATTGTCATCCCAGACACGGTTATTTGTATCAAGCAGTTTCTTCATTCGCATAAGTTTTGGACTCACTGTAAGCCTGAATAATTTCCTTCACCCTGATCATTTCTTACCGGATTAAAATCTAAAAGATTTGTTATTTGTGCCTTTCCATCTCTATCAGCTTCATCAGGATCAGAATAACCTTCCGAAGGAATTACCTCTTTTCTGACTGTATCGCCCTCTAGATAAAAATTTGTCAAATTCCAATATACAGCCATTCCTGCTCCAAATGA
>JAILEL010000270.1 GCA_024687845.1 Eubacterium sp. | reverse complement strand
ATCCGCCGCTTCTTCAAGCTGCATATCTATAAGTTCTCTGGTACAGTCCCTTATTCCTACCATGCCCTTTATACGGTCAAGCTTTGATTCAGCCATATCCACAGGTTTCATTACAGAATTTTCTCTATAATAAAGCTCATTATCTATTATAGTATAGCTGAAGTTCTTTACACTCGGAACTGCAGGAATGGTTCTGTCCTCCAGTTCATTCTCCATATCATCAAGTGACACCTCAGGAAGATCAATCGTACCTTCTATATTTGAAAGCGCTTCATCTAACTGCTCCGCAAATGTCTTACCAGTATTCTCATTTGAAAGACACGCCGATTCCATACCAAATGGACCGGATATCATCTCCATATGTCCTACTATCTGTTCCGGATGATCTGCAAAATATGCATTCATCTGTATGCCATCTGCATTCAATTTTGTATGCAGCCACTCCGGTTCCTCTTTAACAAGTCTGTCTCTCTTCTTGAATATCAGAATATCTGATGTAACCTCCGTTCCAGCATTCGCCTTAAACGCAGTATTGGGAAGTCTCACCGCACCAAGCAGCTCTGCTCTTTCAGCAAGGTACTTACGTACAGACTCATTAACCTTGTCCATTGTCCCTTTTGAAGTGACAAATGCTATAACACCGCCAGGTCGTACCTTATCCAAAGTCTTTGCAAAGAAGTAATCATGTATCAGAAAGTTGTGTTTATCATATTCTTTATCCTGAACCTTGTACTGTCCGAATGGCACATTTCCTATTGCAACATCGAAGAAATCATTAGGATAGGCAGTCTTCTCGAATCCTTTTATCTGAATATCAGCATCAGGATATAGTTTCTTGGCTATTCGACCACTGATACTATCAAGCTCTACTCCATACAGTCTGCTGTCCTCCATACTTTCAGGAAGCATACCAAAGAAGTTCCCGACTCCCATAGAAGGTTCAAGGATATTACCTTTCTCAAACCCGAATCTTTCAAGGGTACTGTATATACCTTTTATAATATCGGGACTTGTGTAGTGGGCGTTAAGTGTACTCTCTCTCGCTGATGTATATTCCTCTGGTGACAGAAGGTTCTTTAGCTGATTATATTCAGCAGACCAGTTACTCTTTGTTTCATCAAATGCATCCGAAAGTCCACCCCAACCTACATACCGGGAAAGAATTTCCTGCTCTTCAGGTGTTGCATTTCGATTTTCGGATTCAAGTTTTTGCAACGTAGTTATTGCAAGAATATTTCTTTGGAACTTCTCCTTGGGAGTACCCTCGCCCAGATTATTATCTGTGATATGAAAGTTCACTGCGGGAATATCTGACTTTTCATTTTCTTCCAACTTTTGGACTTTTCGGCCAGAAGTTTCATCATCCAGTTCAAGCTCATTTTGTGTCTGATTATATTCACTTTCGGTCACTTCTGACCATTCAGACACATTTTCCTGCATTTCAGCTACATTTTCATTTGCAGCAGTATCCTGAATGTTATTATTTAAATTTATACTTTCTTCTCGGACCTTATCCCAGTCATCTTCAGGAAGGGATGTAAGGCTATCAAAATCAAGATAATTCAGTTCATATTCAATAAGGGCATCAAGCGAGTCATATTCTTCCGTATCAGCTTTTCTACCATCTACAAATGTATTGATACTAAAATTCTTAAGGTCTGCTGATACCTGGACTGTATGCTCCATTCCGGTCTCTTCATCTGTTATCTCAGTATATGCAAGTTCTACATTTCCAAGGTCTGAAAAATCAACCCCGTGGTCAAACTCATCCATACAGTAATCATTTACGATTTCCTTAGCTTTTTCGAGCAGCTCATCCGTATCCCGTTCTGCATCAGATAAACTCTCTGACTCATTTACTTTATTTTCATTTTCAAGCTCCTTTTGAGCCTCTTCCAGCTTCCGTCTGTCATGTTCCTGCTTCTGTTCCTGAGACAGATATTTACCTTCAAATACAAGCTGTTCAATTCTCTTGGCTACTACTTTCCAGTTAAGTAGAACCGTTGCATAAGGACTCATTATATTACCCTTTTGTAGCTGTATGCCCTTTGCATCATAATCTTCATAACTGTGCCATGAACCACTTATTGCACTTGTTCGCCCTCCGGTACCATATTCTTTCTTAAGGAAGTCAGCCAGCTCTTTTCTGTCATGCCCTTCCATTACATAGTCATATATACGGAACTTTCCACCTGAGAAACCACTTCCACCTGCCAGAACACTGTCTATCTCATCCTGGGTAATAAAAGCTTCCTGTAATACTTCAACGGTATCTTTAGTTGGCAGCTCCCTCTTCTCCCCGTCATATCCGCTTATCTTATCTGCCAGTTCAGTCGGAGTAGGTGTCAGCCGCCAATGTTGTTCTATTTCTCCCCTGCCCAGTGCATCTACTCTGTCTAATATTTCATCTCTTATGACAGTAGCACCCTCCGGTGTTGAAAGCATTTCTCTCAGATACTCTGTCGTGTCAGGATAGTTTACATTTTTTAGTTCAAATGTCTTTGGCTCTTCCTGAATAGCATCGCGGAAAAAGAAATAAATATTATCAGCAAGTTCTTTTCTATATACCTGATCTGCAATATAAGCTTCATTACCGGAAAGATAATCTCCATTTTCGATGATATTTGATACTCTGTCTTCTACCTCGTCCCAGCTAAGTTTAAGAAATGGATCTGACAGAGCACTTTTTCCCAGTCCGAAATTCATACCTTCCTTACTAAACCAGACAGATATATCATTTCCATTTATTTCAAATCCTTTACCACCGGTTCTGTATTCATTCTTAAGGAACTCTGCCATATACTCATGGGAATGGTTTTCTTTATATTTCTCAAATATCCTTTCCCGGCTGTCTTTCTGACCACTTCCGGTTTTTAGTATTTCAGCTATATCTTCATCAGACAAATAAAAAGCAGCAGGAGCTTTGATATTCATCTCTGCTTCTGCCGCTGTTATAGTTCCTATCTGTTCCTCTATTAATGGGAATAATGATAACTGTTCGTACTTTACAGTTGCCGTAAGTTCGGTTTGGAGTGGCGGGTTATCTTCTAAAGGCTGTAAACGATCTCCTGAAGAACTATCTCGTCTGCTCTGTTCACTATAGAGTTCCGTCTGCGAACCCATTCCATCTGGTCGCTGGCTTTCAGTTCTTCGTTCACTCCTTCTTCCTTCATCAAATGTTCTATTATCCTCTCGGCTCTCTCCTCTGCCAGCTTCTGAATCATAAGGCAGTGTTCCAGGAGTGTTCCCATCAGAAGTTTCCCGTTGTAGATTCCTTTGTGGTGTTCCTTCAGAAATGTCTGTCTCAACATCCCGTACTTTGTCAGTGTCTCCGTCTCCTCCTCTGGAAGTGTCAGATCCGGTATCTGATAATCCCCTTCCTGTCTGTATGTCAGTTCCATAAGCACTACCTCCTACCTCTTTATTATATTCATTTTCATTAGTTACATTAGTAAATACTTCTTCATCCGGCTTCACAGAAGGCTTATTTTCATCCATTTCTCTGTTATCGGATAATTGTACATCTTTAGTCTCGCTTTCGCGCGTTAAAGCATTGTAGCGCGGTTCTGATATATTTTCAAGTCCTTTATCAGAAGATTTTTCATTTTCAATAATCTGCGTATCATTTTCTTTTTCAAGCACAGCTTTTGAAGTGATTTCCTGCTTAAAAGTATCATCAATCTGTTGTTCCAGATTCTTACTATTTTCAAGTTCAGTCCTTCGCCCAATAGATTCAATAGTTCGTCCTATCTCCATAAGAACCGGCTCACACATATCAGTGGTTGCAGTTCCCAGAATAGTAAGTGTCTCAGGAGAATTAAAGTCCGTGATATATTCAAAGTTAAGATCTCCAAGATAAGCATCTGGATCCTGGTCACATCTTGAAAGAAGTGAATAAGCTATACTCGCCGCAAGAGTCTCTCTAACTCTTATCTGGACATTCAACTCATCGAGTCCCGACATATAAGAGCTTTCCTTAACCTCCATCAGATCCTGCAGTATATCAGGTGTATATTCTTCTGCAATCCTCCTGGAAATATCAATAAGTCTGTCTGCAAATGGCTTTCTATCATTTGTTTTTCCATAAATAGATTCGAGTTTCCTTATAACATCTTCCTCATAGCCCTCCTTCATCTCCCAGAGCTTCGGCAAGACTCCGTTATACTTGGACCTATGAACATCCGAAACATCAAAAACATATTTCAGTTTTGGTCTTGGAGAACTGTCATCAATAAGGGCAATTCCTTTTGCACCTCTGTTTACCCAGCAATGCATCCTATTATTCCATAATTCTATGGAAGCGCACGCTCTTGCATCAGGACGCTGCGCATACAAAAGTAGCTGATCCTTGAATGAATACCGATAGTTCCTTGCTGCAGTCTTCAGATAATCCACCCAGTCACCAGGACTGCTTGATACTCTGTCAAAGGTATCCTGAGCAAGTCTTACTATCTCGTTAAATCTGTTAGCCATAGATTCCTCCTTGTACTTTTTATAAAATAAAAAGCAGGGGCTACTTTTACATAGTCCCTGCCGATGTATCATAAATAATATTATTCTATTTTCTTATACTGTTCCTCGCTTCATCCACATTAGGAAAGAGTCTGCTCTCATGCACTCTGATTCCACCATCTGAATCCATGAACTTTATTATATATGAACCCGCTGCATATTTCTTAATCATAACCTCTTTTATAAAACGGTTTGATTCCACGATATATGCAATATCCCCCTCTTTAAACTTCTGTGCCATTTTTTACCTCTTGTCTTGTTAAGATTTCTTCCGATTTTATGTTCTATCGTTCATCTCGAAAAACCTGAATTTATTTTAAGCTATCACGTTTTACCTTCTTAAGCCTTACTATCATTACCATAGGAATTTCTTTGTTGGTTTTAAAACATTCTTCATAAAATCCATCAATGACAAATCCAGCTCTAAAACAAAGGTTAAAAATAT
>JAILEL010000258.1 GCA_024687845.1 Eubacterium sp. | reverse complement strand
GAGTGAAGTGAATCCGGAAAATGGATATCGTTATTATTCCATAGATCAGCTGGAAAAGATGCTGTTCATCAGCAGACTGAAGTCATATTCATTTTCATTGGATGAAATTAAGGAAATAGTGGAAGCTGACGCTGAGAAGAGCGATAAACTATATACTGCATTTCTTAGAAAGAAACAGCAGATAGAGAAACAGCTTGAGTGTTATGGTCGGATTCTAGATCAGCTGGATTCAGATCTTACTGCTATAGAACAAGGTGAATCTATAATGTCTTATATGGATGATATAGATGTGCGTCTTGTGGATGTTCCTGAAATGTGCATTTTATATGTGAGAAAATCTGTTCAGCAGGAAGACTTTCCTATGGAGTATGCAAAGTGTTACGAAAAGTTGTTTAAAATGATAGCTACTACACACCTCACTATGTGCGGTGCTCCGATGGTTATGTTCCATAGTGCTGAGTTTACACTGGCCGGTCTGGATACTGAGTTCGCAATCCCAGTAAAGGAATATGTAACCGGTACAAGAGATTTTACTCCAGGACTTTGCCTTAAGACGGTTGTGAAGGGACCTTATACTGACCTTACTTCAGTTTATGCGAAGCAGACAGAGTGGGCAGAAAAAGAAGGTTATAAGTGCAATGGCCCATTGTTTGAAGTATATGTCACAGATCCATCTCAGGTTACAGATGAAAGGGAAAATATTACCGAGGTTTACTATCCGGTCAAGAAAAGATAATTATTTGAAGCATAATGGTGATATTGTGTAATAAGTGTCAAAAGGTACTTTTGGCATCCATATCATAGTATTATTTTAACTGTATGGAGGTATTATGAGGTTACAGATAAACATTAAAAATATGGGGAAGAAGGGAAGGCGGATAAAGCCTGTTTCTTTTGAATATGAGAAATGTCCTGAGACTGCAGAGGAGCTGATAGAAGACACCGTAAGAACTATGGTGGAACTCTTTATAGAAAGGCAGAAGCTTTCTCAGAGTGGAGCAGTTCCGGATCCGATTTCAGAAGAAAATATAAAGTCCATGGCTGAGATTGGTAAGATAGCATTTGGATATATTTATAATGATAAAGAACCGGATATAGATAAAGCAATAGATACAGCATTACTTGCCTTTGAAGATGGAATGGTCAGACTCTTTATAAATGGAGTAGAAGCTGAGTATAAAGAAGAAGGTACACCTATCAGTCTCAGAGAAGGGGACGAGGTGACGTTTGTAAGACTTGCCATGCTGGCAGGAAGAATGTGGTAGAAAGCGTATTATTAGATCCGAATGTTAAAGTAAAAAGGTCGGATGAAAGAAGGAAAATAGTAAGAAAGAGGGGAAAAGAAATAAATGACAGAAGAAGAGATGAGAAATATCGCTTATGGAGTGAGTGATAGCTTTCAGAAGAAGAATAAGGAAGTAGAATCAAAGTTTTCGCAAGACTTTTATGAGTTTATACATGGGGGAATCTACAGATACAATGTAGATGGTGAAAGCGTAATAAATAAGTTTGGTGAAAATCTTAGAAAGTTCCTTAAGGAAGGTGGGAAACCTTCAGAATATTTTAAAAAGAATGCTAAGGAGCTGTCAGGATATATTGATAAGGAACTCCTTCCTTATATGTATAAATCTATGGACTCGGTTGACGTATGGCAACTTCACTGGAACACATCTTACAGACAATCCTTTAGAAATAAAGGAGTTTATTCAGATTATTATATAAGGCTTCCGGAAATCATAGAGCATTACAGAGTTGTGACAAATATGATGAACTATGACGCAGGGAAGAAGTACAGCCTTAGGGATATTATGACACTAAATGTGTCTGAGAATCTTGGTATATATCTAAAGCGTTACGAATGGGAAAGAAAAAAGGTTTTATACTATCTGGCAGCTCTACTGGATGAAAAGGACTCGGAGGTGGAAGAGGCTATAGAAGGCATATTCTATGGTGACGAAGGAATGATGGATGTTTCTTATATCCGCGCCATGGTAATGAGTCATAATGAGAAGATGCATGAAATCCTTGGAAAGACTCTTCTTGCTGCAAAGCTTTCAGAGGGACTTCGCCAGGCTATCTGTGAGAATATAGATTTTGGTACAGACGCGGCATTTAAATACATGCTTTCTATAATAAATGATAACAACCTTATTAGATTTGCTTCTGTTAAAAGGGCAATCATGACATTTACGGGACTGGGAACTTATGATACTAAGGATGTAGACAGAGTGACTGCTAAGGAGCTCGGTCTAATTGTCGATGCCCTGAATGATGAGAAGGTTATCGAAGATTATCTGAAAACTGAGGATTCCATGAAGATATATATTGGGCTCTGGGCTTCGGGCAGTATCAATATTACTAAGTCTTTGAAGAGAGCCTATAAGCTATGTATGGAAGGAACAGATCATCAGAGAAAAACTGCTTGCTTCTTCCTGAAGAATATAAAATATTATGGTAGCTTTACTAAGTATTCGAAGGAAATCGTTAAGAAGTTTAAGGATGATAAAGAGACACTTGCCCTTATATTCAGCAGATTCATGGGAGGAGCAGGAGAATCGATAAACTGCACAATATATCCGGGAAGCAGCACCAGATATACCGATAGGGATAAATATAAGAAGAGAGTATATGCTGATTATAAAGAGTATTTCGAGAGTGAGCAGGAATGCCGTGATTACTATAGTCTCTTGAATGAACTACTGGAAGAGATTCCAAAGAAGGGATATAGCTTTGAACCTTCTGTATTTCCGTGGAATAAGGAGGAACTAAAGCGTAGTGACTTAGCTGTCCGTATTATATTCTGCGCCAGCGCTCTAAAGGATAGAGAGCTTATTATAAAGGCAGCGGAGCTTATAAAAGATGTTACCAGTGGATGGGATGGAAATCGTACAGATGCACTTGAGCTGCTCCTTAGAGAACCAGACTGTAATGAACTTCTTAAGGCGCTTACTAAGGAAGTATCTAATGCAGATACTGATGCAAGAAATTATGCATATATGCTGCTAAAGCAGGAATTAGAAGCAGATAGAACCAGTCTTGGTGGTGATATGGCGGCTAAGGCTGGAAAACTGCCTGAATTTTGTTATGACATTTTAGAGGACCAGCTTCGTTCTAAGAGAGAGGATATAAGAAGCCATGTTATAGAGCTACTTTCAAGCCGTGGTCCGGAAGAAAAGCTGGAAATGCTGGAGCGACTCTTTAAGGATGGCAAGGAAGAGAAGGTAACGGCAGGTCTTGATATTATAATGCAGCTTAAGAAGGATGAAGATGTTATCTTTTCAGCTGCAGCAGAGAAACTTAAGCTTATAGAGAAGCCGACAACAAAGGAAACTATCTTGATAAATGAAATCCAGGGTGATACGAGTGGAGGCCACGCAGAGCTGGAAGCCTTCTATGATGAAAAGGCAACCTATACACAAACTCTTGATTCCGACTATATAGTTTTTGTAGTTGAAAAGTACTTAGAACTCTTCCCGGGTTCAGATATTGTAAAGGTTCTCTCAAAGGGAGATATACTAAATGATACTGAAAAGGCTGCACTTAAGAAGGTAAAAGCAACTGGAAGTCTGAAAGAGAAGAGACTTCTGGAGCTTCTTGAAAAGCTGAGCCAGCTTATTGATGCTAATAAGGAGAGAGAATATTCCGGATGGTATGGACCGGTGCTTCTGGGTAACAGTCTTGTAAGAGAAATCATTAATGGAAAGTACGGAGACTATCCATTCCTTGATCTGTGGGACGGCTTTAAAGAAGAGAATAAGATTACTGATAGTGAGATTCGAGCTATCTTTTCATGTCTGGAAGTACATAGAAATAAAGAGGAAGTAAAAGGATATAGAGAGTTCTTTAATCCAATGCTGAACCGAATGTTTGGTCTATATCTGGATGGCAAAAAACTTGATAAGTTTAAGTATCTGGGACATATGTATAATGTATTCGGATATTATTTCGGTGAGTCTGAAATCAAAAAGAATAGAGTATATTACTCAGCTGCAGCGGCCCTTTATCTGCTTAGCTGTAAGGATGAACTGTCATATAAGTACAAATCTGACCAAATAGTAGAAGAGTGGAGAAGACGAGAAAAAGATAAAAATGAGATATATTTGAAGCATATTCTTCTCTATGAACCGGTTAGATCTATTCTGGCAGGTATTAGAGGAGATATCAGAAATTTCTCTATAAATCATATTTTTGTTGATAATATATTCCTTCCTTCACTTGAGGATGGTTCTTTGGAAACCTCTGTTTATGGAGGTCGAAGCTACAGCTATGAACCACTGCAGCCTATAGACTTTATAAAGGCAGCTGCAGGTGGGATTATCAGTAAGGATTATATGTATAAGATGCTTCTTAGTGAGAGACATATTGCTGAATCCATGAGGACTATTTCCTCGGTCATAAGATTTGTAAGAGAAGCCAGTATGAATGTTGCAACCAGGAACAGAACTTATTCATGGCATACGCATGAACAGCGCAGTTATGTTCAGACACTTCTGGACATAAATCTCGATGAGCAGTCGGTGGAAGACTTAAATGAAAAGCAGCAGAAGACCATGGAGATTGTGGACGAAGCTTATAAGAATATAAGTGACCTTATACTTGGAACTGAGCTTGTTCGAGGCGATACGGAGACAGAGTATTCCAAGTATATATATAATCTGTCAAGAGTATATGGCGTAGAATACCTGGTAAGAATTCTGTCTGCTATTGGAAAAGATACGCTGGACAGAAATACATATCATTATACGGGCTACTGCTATAATAATGTTTCTAAGAAGGAAAGTCTGTCACACCTTCTATCAGTTTGTATTCCTGATCCTAAGGATGGAACAGTGGAAGAGCAGACTAAGAAGCTGAAGAAACTTGTAAAAGAAACTGACATAAGCGAGTCTCGTCTTATTGAGGCAGGTCTTTATAGTCCAGAGTGGCTTCCTGTGATTGGACAGTATCTCGGATGGGAGGGCTTTACCTCTGGATGCTATTACTTCATGGCTCACATGAATGAGCATTTTGATGATAAGAGAAAGGCAGTTATAGCAAAGTATACACCGCTTACATCTGAGGAACTAAATACTGGAGCATTTGATGTAGACTGGTTTAATGAAGTATATGAGAAACTGGGCAAGAAGAGATTCGATGCTATATATAAGGCGGCAAAGTACATTTCCGATGGAGCAAAGCATTCCAGAGCCAGAAAGTATGCAGATGCTGCAAGAGGTGAAATGGATGCAGAGAAGACTGCAGCTGAGATAGAGGCCAAGAGAAATAAAGATCTGCTTATGGCATATGCCCTTATTCCTGGTAAGAAGAATGAATGTATAAAGAAGTATCAGTTTATTCAGAAATTCCTGAAGGGTTCCAAGCAGTTTGGCGCTCAGCGAAGAGCCAGCGAGAAAGCAGCATCTGAAATGGCTATAAAGAATCTTGCTAAGGTAGAAGGCTATGATGATGAGACCAGATTTATCCTTAAGATGGAGAGGGAAATCTCATCTGAACTCATGGGATTCCTTGAACCGCATGATGTAGGTGAATACTGTGTATGGCTGGAGCCAGATGATTCTGGAAAGATAAGCCTAAATGTAAAGAAGGGGGACAAGAAGCTTAAGTCTGTTCCTGCTTCACTTAAGAAGAACGAATATATAGTAGATATAAATGAGGCTAAGAAGACATTTACGGAGCAGTATAGAAGAACCAGGCTCATGATGGAAGAATCTATGGAGAGCGAAAATGAGTACTTCGTCTCTGAGATTCTGGAAATGGCTAAGGATCCGGTAATCGGAAAGCTGGTGGGAAGACTGCTCTTTAAGAAGGGAGATTTCTTTGGATTCCCTGAGGATATAGAAGCTCAGGGCTTTAAGGAAGCTGATACACTTCTTGTAGCTCACCCAAGTCATCTATATAAAGCAGGAAAATGGCACGAGTTCCAGAAGCTTTGCTTCGATAGACAGATCAAGCAACCATTTAAGCAGATATTTAGAGAACTTTATGTTATGACTGATGAAGAGAAGAATCAGACTGAAAGCATGAGATATGCAGGTAATCAGATTAATCCAAAGCAGACTGTGGGAGCTCTAAGAAACAGAAAATGGATTGCTGACGAAGAGGACGGACTTCAGAAGATATATTATAAGGAGAATATCATTGCCACAATTTATGCGATGGCAGACTGGTTCTCTCCAAGTGATATAGAGGCGCCAACTCTTGAATGGGTTGCCTTCTATGATAGAAAGACTTTTGAAAGAAAGCCTATATCAGAGATTCCTGAGATTATCTTCTCCGAGGTTATGAGAGATGTGGATCTCGCTGTAAGTGTGGCTCATGCTGGACAGATTGATCCTGAAATGTCTCATTCAACTATCGAGATGCGCCGCGCTATCGCAGAGTTTGTCGTTCCTATGTTCAAGCTGGACAATGTGACATTTACAGATTCACATGCACTTATCAAGGGCACGAGAGGCAGTTATACAGTTCATCTGGGAAGTGGTGTTATCCATCAGGAGGGTGGACCTATGATAAATGTGCTTCCTGTTCATTCTCAGAGCAGAGGCCGTATATTCCTTCCATTTGTGGATGATGATCCTAAGACATCAGAGATAATGTCTAAGATTATATTCTTCGCAGAGGATAAGAAGATTAAAGATCCGTTTATATTGGATCAGATTGTTTAAATGAATCAGGTACTAATAAGGCTTCTTAAGGACTCCTTAATAAGAAAAGCTATATGATCTAAGAAAAGCTTCATATGGCTTTTTCTTAAGTATATTTTAGGAGGAGATAAGAAGATGATGTTAAAAGAAAGATTGAAAAAAATAGGAACAACAGTATATACTTTTTTGATGATTCTGGCACTTGCATTTTATCTTACAGGCTGCAGTTCATATACTGAGCATGGTGTAGGGACAGTTATTATTCAAAACAATGTATCCGACAAAGCAACAGTTTCATTTAGTTCTCTTAATGGTTCCAGAGTCTATAAACTTAAGGTTAAGGATGCTGAAGATGTGTTAAAATATTCTGGAAAACTCAGTAAGGGAAGTGCTACAGTTTATTATGATAATGATGGAACTAAGAAGGAACTCTTTTCAATTTCAGATGGCGAGGATGTAGATTCAAGTCTTGAAACGCTTGAGAAGGGAACTCTTTATATCATTATAGAAACAGATGGAAAGGCTGAAGGAGGAGACTTTAGTTTTTCAATAGATTAATTAGTTCTCTATACCTTTTATTACTTGGAATAATATAAAGAAAATTTAAAAAACAGACAAAGATTTTTTGGATTATGATTGGTAAGATACGACTATACAAAAGATGCATAGCCGTATCTTTTTTATATAGTAGAAGCGGACAATTATTTGTTGTGGTCGCTTTTAAACTGATGATATTGAAAAATGAAAGGAATTATGATAATCATATGATTATGAAATGGTCGCTATTATAATTAAATGATAAATGGAGTGAGTATATGCAGATTAAGAAAGATGAGATACATCAAAGGATTCTGGAGGTTTCCAAAAGACTTTTTTTAATTAATGGATATGAAAAAACGTCTCTACGTATGGTAGCTGATAAATGTTATATAAGTAAAAGTAATATCTACAGATATTTTAAATCTAAGGAAGAAATATATGAAACACTCGTAGGAGCTGCCCGACTTAGCGTTATAGATGCAATCAGTCATTTTGAAAGTCCTGAGTATGCAGGAAATAATACTATAGATAAGATAGAAGAAGTGTCAACAGTGCTGGCAGGAGTAATGGCTGAATACCGTGGGGGACTGCTTATTATGCTTAAAGCTGATGAAAGTAAAGATAAGAAAATGATTACGGATATGATGACTAAATTCTTTGTTGAAGCATGCCCCATTGAGGATAAAGAGTTTAAGATTCAGGTTGTAAAGATTCTGATTATGGGATTTACAGATATACTTATAAAATATAGTGACGTGGCAGAAATTGAATATAGATTAAACCAGCTTTTTGCATATCATTATCTTGGACTTAATGGGATGAAGGAAAGACTTGGACTATGTTTTTCGAAGAAAACGGGTTCGGCGATGGCGTGACCTGAATAGTTACGATATTATTAAGATTCTTCTGATGGAGGTAGCTGTGGTGAAAGAAGAAGGCGGGAAAAAAGAAAATAAAAAGGCAGTAAAGAAGGGAAGGAGACTTCGAAAATTTTTGACTGGTCTGGGAATCTTTGTTGCAATAGTCAGCATATTGATTGTCTGGTATACAAATCATATGCATTATGATATCGAACCACATGAATATTATGATGTGGAAACCCTTAAAGCAGAGGGCAGAAGCTACGACAAGTCATCGGTAGTTTATATGACCAGTGATATCAGTCCTGAAGGTCTGGATAAGGTATATCAGGCTTTAAATGTAACTCCTTCAGGAAAGGTGGCAATTAAGCTTTCCACAGGAGAAGCGGGAAATCCTAACTATCTGAATCCGAATCTTATAAAGAATCTGGTTCAAAGTGTGGATGGAACAATCATAGAGTGCAATACTGCATACTCCGGCTCTAAGAGGGCAGAAACAGAAATGCATATGCAGGTAGCGAAGGATCATGGCTTCACAGAGATAGCAGATGTGGACATTATGGATCGGGATGGCTACATGAAGATACCGGTAGAGGGTGGTGTAAATCTTCAGGAAAACTGGGTTGGAAAGAACCTTGCAAATTATGATTATGTGATAGTTCTTACACATTTTAAAGGACATCCAATGGGAGGCTTCGGCGGAGCCCTTAAGAATATATCTATAGGTATCGCATCAAGCGAGGGTAAGACCAGAATCCATACAGGAGGTGTGTTTTCAAAACCGCCTATTGATTTCGGAAGTCTGGTTACAAATCAGGATGTATTTACCGAGTCAATGGCTGAGGCTGCAAAGTCAGTTTCTGATTATGAAGGAAATGGACAGAACATAGTTTATATAAGCGTAATGAATAATATGTCCATAGATTGTGACTGCGTATCCAGTCCTGCTGAAGTAGATATGCATGATATTGGAATCCTTGCTTCTACAGATCCGGTGGCGCTGGATCAGGCGTGTATAGATCATGTCTTTAGAGCAAAGGATGGCCAGTCTCTTCAGAATAGAATACTTGAGAAGAATGGGCTTCACATATTAACACATGCAGAAGAAATTGGGTTTGGGACCAGAGAGTATGAAATTGTAAATGTAGATGAAGTGGGGAATGATCTGGAAGTTAATTCTGATGAGAATTGATATTTACAGTAAATTATTATTGATAGATTAACTTCCTGTATAAATGGTGGAGTATATATGTTTGAGGTAATAAAAAGAGAATTCATATATGTGGGATACTATTTCCTGGTGCAGTTAAGACAGATATTTCTTTACTGGCTCATAGGTATGGTACTTGGGTCCATTATTTCTGTATTCTTTAAGGATAAGATTCATAATCTTATGAGGGGAATGAAAAGTGATGGAAGTAGTATCATACCTATGAGCCAGTAAAGAAATATCTGTCTTAACTGCACCAGGAAATAGTATCCCA
>JAILEL010000170.1 GCA_024687845.1 Eubacterium sp. | reverse complement strand
ACACCATATGAAAAACTAGAAAAATATGATGACTATGTTAATAAAAAAGTTACACAGGACGAATTCAGAGGATTGGGAATAATGAGAAAAATACATCCTCTTGAGTACGCGTATATAGTAAAAGCAGATGAAATGCTAGAGAAATATAGAAAGAAATAGATACAAAAAGTTTGATATAAAACACCGAATTCCAGTTGATTCTGTGGTAGTGGGAATGCGACATAAAAATGTAGGTTTGAATGTCGGTTTGAGTGTCGGTTTGAAATTATTTGTAGAATTTGGAGGCAGGATTGTCATGGAAAAGGCTGCTGAAGAATAGAAACGGGGTGATGTTTCATGAAATCAATTCTGATTAAAGATACAACAAGAGAAGAAAGAGAAGAGATAATTCGTAATTCTCTTGATTGTGGCGGAGGTTGTGAAAATTGTTCTTCCTGCTGGCTTGGTGGTGGAAATCCATGGGGGATATACCAGGACTACATAGATGGAAAACGTGAGATCAGAGAGATAAATATGGGTTATATGGAAGAATACCGTCAGGACAGACAGATAAAGGGATAGAGATGAATACAGCACCAGGAATAGATGAATCAACAATTGAAGAGCGTAGAGAATATATAAAGAATCGATATCCATGCATTTCAGATTGCGATATGTGTGGACTGTGCAAAGTATTCCATGGAAAAGATCCTGAGAATGCTTACGTTGATTATATCAATGGAAAGCGGTCTTTTATGGATGTATCTGCAGATTATAAACATTAAGAGGAGTTACTATGAGAATCGGATTGGCTCAGATGTCGATGGAATCTGATATAGAAGCAAATTTTCAAAAGAGTCTAGCGTTTATGCGTGATGCAGCTAAGCAAGGCGTAGATATAATATGCTTTCCGGAGGTTCAGCTTTCTCCATTTTTTGCACAGTATGAAAAAATGGATGTATCACGATATGTTATTGAAGAAAATAGTCGATACATTTCAGAGATGAAATTTTTATGTATGGAAAAAGGTATTTATGCCTGCCCCAATTTCTACATAGAAGAAAATGGTAAACGATATGATATGAGCCTTCTGATAGACGATAAGGGTTGTATTATTGGAAGACAGAAGATGGTTCATATCGCTCAGTGTGAGTGCTTTTATGAGCAGGATTACTATACGCCGTCAGAAGAAGGTTTTCAGGTGTTTGATACCAAATTCGGGAAAATAGGTATTGTGGTATGTTTTGATCGACACTATCCGGAAAGTATTCGAACTGAAGCACTTCGTGGAGCTGAGCTTGTGATTATTCCAACTGCCAACACTATAGCAGAACCTTCTGAGTTATTTCAGTGGGAGGTACGAGTGCAGGCATTCCAGAACAGCGTGAATATCGCCATGTGCAACAGAGTTGGAAGAGAAGATAAAATGATATTTTCCGGAGAATCTGTTGTATGTAACTACGATGGAGATATTATATCTGCCGCCGGATCAGATGAAATACTTTTGATTTCTGAGGTTGATCTTTCAGATGCTTCAGAGAAAAGGAAAAAGAAACCATATACAAGTCTAAGACGACCGGATTTATATGAATGACCTGTGGGGAGATTATGATAGAGCAAACGGAGCGGTAACTTCCAATATATGAGGGAATCAGATGAATAATCAGTTGCAATATATTGAATATATTAAAGAGTTAGCTGAACGTAATAAAATCCACATATGGTTAGGCGGCTCTTTTCTTCGTGGAAATGCAACGGCATTTTCTGATGTGGATATCAGTGTTTATTGTGATGTAGCAAATCTGTCAGAGATTATATATGCATACGGCAGCCCTGTATACATTTCTTATACAAGTAATCCTGCGGGTATACTTATTATTATATATGAAGATGGGGTAGCGGTTGATCTGGAAATAGTAGCTTATTTAAATTCTGAGGAATACATTGATGAAGAAAACTATAAGGATCAATTTGCTCATCTTCTAGGAAGATATAATGATCAGTATAAATTGGATGAGAAATATTATAGTCTTTTGTTGAACGGGCTCAAAAAATAAAATTGAGCCTGTTTTTTTGATTGACAAAACTAACAATGTTAGTATAATGATAACTAACTTTGTTAGCATGCCGGTGAGGGGAGAAATTATGCCAAGAACAGGATTAACTAAGGAAGAGATAATAGAAAAAGCTGCCGCATTAGCAAATGAGAAGGGTTTGTCATATTTGACCGTAACAACTCTTTCGGAATATTTAGGAATCAGAAAACCGTCTCTATATAACCATATAAAGACAATAGATGACTTGTATTATAAGCTTATGATTTATGGCTGGAAGAAGGTTTCAGAAGAGATTGCAGTTGGGATTAATTCAAGTGATCCAAACGAGAATCTAAAAACTTTCGGAAGATCATTTTATAAATTTGCTTTGGAAAATCCGGGTGTATTTGAAGCAATGCTTTGGTATAACAAGTATTCTGATGAGTCTTTGCTTGAAGCGACCAATGGTCTGTATTCTTTTTTCTTTGAGCAGACAGATGGCCTAGGTATAGATAGAGAGGTAGCCAATCATTTGCTAAGAACCTACAGAGCATTTATTGAAGGGTTTGTTATGCTTCAGATTCATAATTCTTTTGGTAATCCGATTTCTATTGATGAAAGCTTTGAGATATCTATAAATGTATTGATATCAGGTATAGAACAGTATAGGAGAAGAAATTAATATGAAAATAGAATACAGGAAGGCGGCTGTAGAAGACGCAGAGGTATTGATAAATATTTATAATGCTGCTTATTATGACGATTATTTACGATATGGTTATTGCCCGGGATATGGAATCACAAAAGAAGGGATGGAAGAGTCTATAAGGGCATTCAACAAATATGTCATTGTGTGTGATAACATTCCGGTTGGCTGTGTTTCCAGTAAAAAATTAGAAACCGGAGTATATGAGGTTGCCAACTTGTGCATCATTCCGGAGTATCAGGGCAAAGGAATAGGAACTCATGCAATCCGATTTTTGAAGACTAATCTTGAAGATTGGAAGATACTAACTTTAGTAACACCACTGGACAAGAAACAAAATGTGAAGTTTTATACAGAAAAATGTGGATTTCGTATAAAATCAACAGAAAAAGACGGCAATGTAGAACTTGCGCGATTTGTTATTGAAAGATAAATGACTGAATTATTTCTATGTATGTAGAAAGGATGACGTAATATGAAAGTAGAAATAAATACGCTATCTTCCGATTTGTTTTTGGAGTTATATACATCAGTTGGCTGGGAAGCACCATGCAAGGAGCAGGTAGAGACAGCTCTGGAGAATACACTAGCATCCTTTGTGGCTTATGAAGATGATATACCTGTAGGAATGGTCAGACTGATTGGTGATGGCGGAATGTCTTTTTATATCAAAGATTTTGCAGTGATTCCGGCGTATCAGTCAAAAGGAGTTGGAAGGTTTTTAATTGAAAGTATTGAAAAATACATTAAAGAGTCTGTAGGGGATTGGGCCGTAAGTCTTGAACTTATTAGTACTATCGAGGCGCAGAAATTCTATGAAAAGATGGGATTTGAATTAAGACCGTGCGAGTGGGACGGACCGGGAATGTTCAAGATGTTACGTTGAATCGGAGCGCTCATTTATACATATATAATACATTTTTATAATAATTTTTATCATAGGAAATATAAATGATTAACAGGATAATGAAAAACAGCGGGGCTAAGGCATACATTAAAGATTTGGAACGCCTGGATAGTTCAGCGATGTCAAATGATATAATAGTCAGGAATGATATTTTTTACATTTCCGATAATAATCCGGAACACACTCTTGATATATACTATAGGGATGATGGGAACTTAAAACCAATACTGATAGATGTTCACGGCGGAGGTTTTATCTCTCATGATAAGAAAGTTGATAGTGTGTTTGCTGATGTAATGGCTCAGAATGGATATGTTGTATTTTCATTAAATTATAGGCTGGCATATCCGGAATACAGTGTTTTTGATCAGATTGAAGATATTGATAAAGCTACGCGTTGGGTAGTAAAAAATGCTTCGGCTTATGGTGGTGATCCCCGAAGATTATTCCTTGCAGGTCATTCATCAGGTGCGGTAAATGTTGTCGCTGAAGCTTTACTTAGTATTTCTTCCTGCATGCTTTCAGATTACAGGTTTGAAAAACGTAATTATGAATATAGCGGTTTGATACTTGATTGCGGACTGATGCATTTTTACAAGAATAGTATTGCATATAACGGAATGAGAAGTATGGTTTTTCCTAAGAAGTATAAGAACGATATTCGATATAAATATCTTTTGTTTGATCAAAATAATGATATCAAACGACTTCCGAAGACTGTAATTATTACAAACGAATCTGACGAATTAAAAGAGATGTCATATTATTTTGATGATCTCTTGAAGAATAGTAATGTAGAGCATAAGTTGTTTGACAAAGGTTCTAAAGGGAATATGGGAGTAATCTTCGGACCACAAACCGACGGGATGATGCTGATTCGTGAAATGTTAGATTATCTGAAGTAAAAAATACTTAAATAAATATGATTTATTACAACAATGATATTAAGACTATGATAATGTGGATATTAGTTCGGAGCTTATGATACAATAGGTTCCGAACTATTTTATTATGAGGAATAAGCTAATGATAAAAGTACTGTTTGTTTGCCACGGCAATATTTGTAGATCGCCAATGGCTGAGTTTGTTTTTAAAGATATGGTTAAGAAAAGAGGTCTGGAGAATGAGTTTCATATTGAGTCTCGTGCTACCCATACTGACGAGATATGGAACGGACAGGGAAGTCCT
>JAILEL010000011.1 GCA_024687845.1 Eubacterium sp. | reverse complement strand
AGGAATTGGAAATTGATTCTGATATGAATACAGAAATGCTAGACGAGTAGGCAAATCAACTATAACACAAGAATAGGATTTAAAAATATGGTGAATAATCATTTAGAAAAATTTATAGATAAGCAGAATGTGAGCTTTGTTACTTCAGTAGATGAGGAAGGATTTCCGAATATTAAGGCTATGCTAAAACCACGAAAGAGAAATGGTTTAAAGGAATTTTATTTTTCTACGAATACATCTTCTTTGAGGGTTAAGCAGTTTCGGGATAATCCAAATGCCAGCATATATTTCTATCATAAGGGCTTGATCAAATATGAGGGCGTCATGTTAATTGGAACCATGGAAGTTCTGACAGATCAGGAAACAAAGAATATGATCTGGAGAAGAGGGGATACCATGTTCTACAAGAAGGGAGTTACTGATCCGGACTACTGCGTTCTTAAGTTTACAGCAGTAAAGGGAAGATATTACTGTGACCTAAAGACAGAGGAATTTATTTGTGAGGATTAATAAAATGAACTTTCCAGAATTTATGTTCAGAAAAGAGAATATGATACCTGCGGCTCAGCAGAATACGCCGGATATAGAAGGCTACTATTATACAGCAAATGACGGAAGCCAGATGGCATTTTGGATATATAAGGCTGACAGAGTATCTAAGGAACATATTCACGATTATGACGAATATATGCTCTGTGTAGAAGGAGAATATATCGTAACTATAGATGGAAAAGAATATGTATTACATGCCGGTGATGAGCTCTTCATTCCAAAGGGAAGCCTGCAGGGCGGAAGAGTAAAGGCTGGCACGAGATCTATACATGCCTTCGGTGGACAAAGGGTGAAGGGCTGATTTTTAAGGGATATTTTTCTTCGAATATTGTTATATAGACAAGCTGGATTATTATAGCAAAATAATACAGGAGGTAATGAAACCAGATCTACAACTATGGTAGGTCTGGTTTAAAGATTTTTGGATAGAAGCGCGGTTGCTTAATGTTGACTCACGACCAACTCACGATTATAATTAAGTCGTGAGTTGGTCGTGAGTTTTATGAGGAAGGAGATAAAATGTATGGCAATTCCGATTACAATAGAGAAATTACTTAATGACAATATCGTTGAGTGGGCAAGAATTGAATTCAAGGAAGGGTGGAATCCTGACACCACATTAAAAACGATTAGTGCATTCGCAAATGATATAGATAATTGGGGTGGTGGTTATCTTGTGATAGGAGCAAAGGAGAAAGACGGAAGAGTTATTCGACCAGTAAGCGGAATTGAAGAAAAGGAAATAGATCATATTCAAAAGGAGCTCCTTCAATATTGCAAATTTCTTAAGCCGTCATACTTACCGGAGACTCAGCCTGTAAGGGTTGATGGTAAGTGGGTTTTATTAGTATGGTGTCCGGGAGGATATGAACGCCCCTATCAGTGTCCGAAAAAGCCATCAAGCAAAAATAGCGAGAAGATATATTACATTCGAAAAATGGCAAGTACTATTGAGGCAACGGATTTGGATGTAAAAGAGTTATTAGAATTATCACATAATATTCCATTTGATGATCGAATTAATATAAAAGCAGAATTAAAAGATATAAAATATCCTCTTGTTAGAAATTATCTTCAAAATGTTGGAAGTGCACTTTTAGAAAATCTTGAAAATAAGAGTATGGAAGATATTACTGCGGATTTAAGAATAGCTGATGGTCCTAAGGAGTATTTTAAACCTCTAAATGTAGGTTTATTATTCTTTAATGATAATCCAGAGAAATTCTTTCCATATAGCAGAATTGAAATTGTAAATATCCCTGATGAAACTGGGCAAGGTATGGAAGAACGTGTTTTTGGAGGACCAATTGATGAGCAGCTTCGTGATGCGATGAATTATTTGAAAAACAATATTATTGCAGAAAAGGTATATAAAATTCCTGGTCAGGCAGAAGCGGTTAGGGTAAAAAATTATAGTTATGAGGCATTGGAAGAATTTGTTTCTAACGCGGTTTATCATAGATCTTACCAGGAATATGAGCCAATAACTATTAGAGTAGAAAGAGATAAGATAGAAATTACGAGTGTTCCGGGACCGGATAGATCAATTTCAGATGAAGGTATAAAAACATATCAGATGAGAACCAGACGATATCGTAATAGGCGCATAGGGGATTTTTTAAAAGAGCTTCATTTGATTGAGGGAAGAAATACTGGTATTCCTACTGCAATAAAAGCAATAAAAGAGAATGGATCCCCATTACCCCAATTACTAACAGATGAAGAACGATCATATTTTTCTGTGATAGTTCCTATTCATGATGCATTTACCGAGAAAACGATGCCGGCTACAATGATTCCTAAACGTAGACGATCTAGAGATGAAATTAAAAAATTAATCATCCAGATGCTTGATGAAGAAGAATTATCAGCAACCGAATTATATAGATCTTTGGGTTATTCGGGAAACATTTCTAAAACATTTTCAGAGTGTATAGAAGACTTAATCGAATTGGACAAAATTGAGTATACTTCTGAAAATAGAAATGCATCTGATAATAAATTAAGAAGAATATAGACGGAAGAATAAAGAGGCTATAGCATTTGAGACTTGGATGAGTTCAGTGATAAATTAAAAGATAGAGTTTAAAAGATATTATCTATATAGTTAGATGATTGAAAGGCTAAAAATGAATTATAAAGAAAAAATCATATCCGGTTCAACCACTGCATTTATTGATTCAACCAATAAATCCAGTGCTGCATATAAACCGGATTTTATATCAAATGATCATACAAAGGGAGTAAAGGTTCTCACATCTATCGAGGAAGAACTTAAGAGATGTGACTCCTTTACTTTTAGTGTTGCCTTTATTACGCTTGGGGGAATAGAGCCACTGCTTCTTACATTTAAGGAACTTGAAGAAAGAGGGGTTCCGGGAAAGGTCCTAACAACTGATTACAACATGTTCACCGATCCTAAAGCTCTCGATAAGTTGGCAGAGTTTATGAATATCGAGCTTCGTATGTACCATGAGGATGCAGTATTATCAGGAGTATCCAATGGACAATTCACAGGTGGCGAAAGTGCAGCTTTAGAAGACGGAACTACACCGACTCCTGATACAGAAAGAATTGGCTTCCATACAAAGGGCTATATCTTTAAGCGTGATGAAACTTATACATTCATTATTGGAAGCTCTAACATGACCGGCAAAGCTCTTTCTGT
>JAILEL010000250.1 GCA_024687845.1 Eubacterium sp. | reverse complement strand
GGGACTGTCATAACTGAAATTCTCTATAATCTCTCCTACCTGCTCGGTTTGTATATATGTGTTATCCGGTATTTTGCTGAATGTAGTAGTAAATGGGTTTTGCATATTAAATCCTTTTATACTTTTTTATACTTTAGAAATTGTTTTATACTTCTTTATATTGTTTTATACTTTTGGAATTATTTTATACTTTTTTATACTCTTTTACAATAGATCTGTCGCAAATTGCAAAATATTACCTGCAAAAAGATAAATGAGGTTTCGTGAAAACGAAACCTCATTTATCTTTTGTATACATTCAATGTTTTCTTTATCTCAGTTTTTACTGTCCCATGCTCCCGGAATCTGAAGATTCATACCGGTCATATTCTTGTAATAATCAAATGCCGCCTTTGAACTGGCTCTGTTTTGCTTTATACCCTGCCTGGATCTGGTGAAATAATCTTCGATCATCTTCTTATTTCTGGCTTCCTGAGCCTGGATAGATGCACTCATGTCTGTTATTTTCCTGATCTTCTCCTGGAGAATCTTAATCTGCGAGGAATATTTATCTCGATCTGTCTTCAGTTGCTCCGAAACATTCTGATATAAAGTCTCAAATCCATCATCCAGAGATTCTAACTTGTCTACCAATACATCCTTTTCGTCAACAAGCCTGTCAAACTCATCAACATCCGGATCGTCACTTTCAAATATGCTTTTCTGCCTGATAGTATAATCCAATAATTTTTTTAGGACATCGATCTTCATATCCAATGACTCGTCAAGTACACTGAGACTGTTATTCATCTTCTTTGCCCTTTCCACTGTTTATACGCATGACTTCCTTCCAGGTGTCTCTTACAGAATGAAGGTGCTCGTTGACTTCTTTTACTATTTCCATATCTTTTTTTAAATTTGCTTCTACCAATCTTGTAGAAAGATATGAATATATATTCTCAAAATCCTGTGCTACAGCATACTTCATATCCAAAGTTTGACGAAGATAATCAATTATCCTTTGAGCTTTTACAATATTTGTATGCGCTTTTTGAACATCATCATTTTCAATACCCATCTCTGCGAGATTGCAGAACTTGATAGCTCCTTCATAAAGCATCAAAGTCAATTCTGCAGGAGATGCAGTCATTACCTTGTTGTTATTGTACTGTTCATATGCATTCGGCATAGCCATAATATAGTTTTCCTCCGGTCATTGGTCATTAATTTCCGCCTAGCAATCCACCCAAAGCACTAGTCTTACTCTGCATCTTGGCCATGGCACTTTCCATCTTCGCGAACTTCTTGTACCACTTATCCTCATAGTCATTGAGCTTCTGCTCCATATCAGTTATCTTAGATGTAAAGCTATCATAGTCAGTCTTCATCCTCTTATCGTCATAAAAGCTACCAAATGAGCGGTATCCGTCCACAGACTTAGAAAGATCACTCATCTTGTCATACAGGTTCTGTGACAGCTTGGTAAAGAAGCTTATGACCTTATCGGGATCGGATGCTATCATACTTTTAAGCTTATCAGCATTTCCTGATGTATTTCCGTCATCAGAATCTCCATCTATATGATATATATTCTTCTCATTATCAGGAGCTTCAAAGTACCCAAGTGTACTTATGCCAAAATCTGACAGATACATCTTATTTTCGCCAATCACTATGCCATCAGACATAACGCCCCTTATACCACTGCTAATAGTGCTGAGATTACTGTCGCCACGAAGTATGGAGTCCTTTATCTTGGTTTCCCATTCTTTAACCTCGCTTTCGGTCATCGCTTCTTTCTCTTCACTGGTAAGAGGTTCATACCCCTTAGCTGAAGCAGCATTGTACATCTTATCCATCTCTTTGATGACATCGTTGTACTCTTTTAAGAAGTTTTTAACCATATCATAGATGCCATCGGTATCTGTCTGAGTACTGAGAGTAACAGGTCCGTTGGTTGTCTTGGAATTTGCTGTTATGGTAAGTCCGTTTATTTCAAAAGTATTACTGTTGCTTGTAAATTCTGCACCATTGAGCTTTATCTTTGCATCCTGACCGGCAACCTTATGAGCAGATTCGCCATTAAGAGAAACACCGTATGTTTGTGCTGCACCGGCTTTTTCCTCAGCAGTCATAAGCCCAAGAGAGTTCAAGATTTTTGCGCCTTCAGCATCACTTGCAGTGAGAGAAAACTCATTCTTTTCGCCTGAACTCTTTGCGCTTACAAATAATCTCTGATTATTCTCATCAAAGCTTGCATTCAAACCTTTTTCTTTAAGCTTATTCAACAGATCTGATATGGTTGTGTCTCTATTAAAAGTAAAATCTTCTTCTTCAGAACCAGCCTTTATCTTTATGCTTCCACTCTCTCCGAATCCAAGATCCTGCATGGTAGTAAGCGCAGTCATTCCGCCTTTTGTACCATCTGCTTTGGTTACTTCTCCTCCTGTAAGATACGCAGTCTTTGCCATATCTATAACTTCCAGATCCTGCACACCGTTCGTAGCGCCTTTACCTGTTATGATACTTGCCACACTGCTATCGGATATTTTTGTTGTTTTCTTCGCATAAGCTGTTTCAAAACGCATATTGCTGATGTATTTTGACTGAAGGTTCTTTAACTTGGTGTTAAGCTCCTTCCATACATCCCGCTTCACATTCTGCTTCATCTGCTGCTTTTTTACTTTGGTGACCTTGGTCTTTCTGGCCTCCATAAGCTGAGAGATCAAGCCCTCTGTATCCATTCCGGAGATCAATCCGGATAATCTTGTTCCTGCCATAGGTATCCTCCTTATCTCTTTTCATCAACAAGGATTCCTGCCATCTCCCACATCTTCGCTATCATATCCAAAGTCTTCTCCGGTGGAAGTTCTTTTATTACTTTTTTGGTATCCTTATCTACTATCTTGATAGTTACTCTGTTTGTACCCTCATGTATGCCAAAAACAGCTTCACTGTTGGACATAGTCTTATTCATCTTGTCTACAGCACTCTTAATAGCCTCA
>JAILEL010000472.1 GCA_024687845.1 Eubacterium sp. | reverse complement strand
GAAAAGGATAACATCCTTAATAAAGTATTCCATGATATGTTGAAAGAAGATGGAGTTGAAGATCCATATCCGGAAGTGGCTGTACAAGTAAAACCGTATAAAATTGAAAATGTTCTCTTAGCTATAATAGAACTTCCAAAGCCTGAAGAGGAACCTCTATGCTATGAGGTGTATGCACTTTTTGATCTGGACAGGAGAGAGGGAGCATATTACTGTCTGGAGAAAGGCGGTTATGTAGATGACAAACCATTTCTTTGTGGTTGGTCTAAAGACGGTACGCATCTGAACTATGGGAATTGCACATTTGATAGAGATAAATTGATCAGTGACATATTAAGATTATTCTTGGATCCGGAAGGTAAGGAGACACGTAAGTTAAACGCATCATATACACCAAAGACGGATCAATTAGAGGTTGATTAGAGGTTTGGAGATTTTAAATACGGAATTTAAAATTTCACATTACGGGTTTTTTGGTTCAGTTGTAGTTCGGAACATAATCTCTTACTATTTTTTGATAGACTTTCTTGGAATATTCAAGAAAATCTAGAATTTGATAATCTATATTCAAATAAAAACATCTCTAAACGGTCATATCAAAGATAACTTATGATGGCAAAGAGTGTCGGAAGGAAGATAAGAGATGATAAGGTAAGCTCAATTTAATTTAGTTCAATTTTCTCTGATAGTTGCTTCGTTTTTTATAGTTTTACGTAGCTATGTTTGGTAAAATAGTCAGTAGGAATTTAATGTCCTAAAGAAGCCAAATAACCTGTAGAAAAAGAGTTGGAAAATTACTATGAAGAGTATTAAGGTGGTCGCGGCCATTATTAAAGAGGGCAAAAAGATATTCGCGACTGAAAGAGGATATGGAGAATATAAAGGCTGGTGGGAATTCCCAGGAGGTAAGGTTGAAGCAGGAGAAGAACCTGAACAGGCTCTTATTCGTGAGATAAGAGAAGAACTAACTTGTGAGATAACTGTCGGCGAGTTTATAAAGACTATAGAATATGATTATCCAGATTTCCATTTATCAATGGATTGCTTTTTTGCAGAAGTAAAATCTGGTCAAATAGAATTGAAAGAAGCAAAAGATGCTAAATGGCTTACAAAAGATGAACTTCTAAGTGTCAATTGGCTACCTGCTGACTTGGAACTGATAGGCTTTATAAAGCAAGAATTATGATGGCGAAAACTTATAGGAGATAGATATAGTGGCTAATAACACGCGCTGTTTATACAATAATAGTTTTGAAGGCTTTCTTAATGAATCTGATAAGTCTGTCTTCGGATCAATACATATGAGTTATCATGGCGAGGCTCTTACCACAACAAATGAGGCCTGGGAATCAGAGATCTCGATAATGAAGGACGTTGTATCCGGTCTTAATGATAAAGACGGTCAGATCATATTTGAGTATGATATTCCTCGTTTGGGGAAACGCATAGATGTGGTCTTGCTATATAAAGGCATTATATTTTGCCTGGAATTCAAGGTCGGTCAGAACAAAATCCTTGAAGCTGATGTAGACCAGGTTCTTGATTATGCACTCGATCTGAATCATTTCCACAAATTCAGTCAGAATAGGATCATTGTACCGATCCTTGTAGCGACCAATTATGAGAAAGCATCCACTGAGATAAAGAAATCCGGTTATGATGAAAAGGTGATCAACCCTTTAATGACCGGAAAACAAGGTGTTCTTGGATTGATCACCAAAGTGATTGATGTATATCCAAATGAGAGAGCTATCGATGAAAACTGGATCATAAGCCCATACGCTCCGACACCAACTATCATAGAAGCTGCAAGATCATTGTATGAGAACCATTCTGTAGAGAATATTACAAGACATGAAGCAGATCAGGTTTCTACAGACAGGACTATCGCATATATTCTAGATGTGATCAAACAAAGTAAAGAACAGGGAAAGAAAAGCATATGCTTTGTTACAGGAGTTCCCGGAGCAGGCAAAACTCTGGTAGGACTTGATGTTGCGATAAAACAGACATACCAGGGACAGAAAGAACCTGTTAAGGATGAAGGTGCAGTATATCTGTCAGGTAACGGTCCATTAGTTGCCGTACTAACTGAGGCACTTGCACAGGACAACTATAAGAGATGCTCTGAAAGAAACGAAAAGAAAAAGATCACTGATTCAAGGCGTGAAGTGAGCAAGTCTATTCAGATGATCCACAGATACCGTGATAACATGCTTCAGAAGATAAAGAATCCCGTTGAAAACGGTGTTCTTGAGATAGATCCGCAAAGAGCTATAAAAGTCAAAGATGCCGGATTCGGTGAAGTAGAGCATGTTGCTATCTTTGATGAAGCTCAAAGATCATGGACGCAAAAGAGGTTAGCTGATTACCTAAAAAGAGGCGGTACTTATGGCAACAAACTCAAAGTACCCAATTTCCCATATTCCGAGGCGGCTTTTTTGATATGGTCGCTTGATCAGAGAGAGGACTGGGCAACCATTATCTGTCTTGTCGGAGGCGGGCAGGAGATCAACACCGGTGAAGCAGGAATATCCGAATGGATCTATGCTTTAAATGAGAGATTTCCGCACTGGGATGTATATATATCTCCAAAGCTGACCGAGGCAGAATATGCTGAAGGAAAGGTTAATGAATTACTCAAAGATAATGGACATGTTAACTATTCGGATGACTTGCATTTAAGTGTATCTTTGCGCTCATATAGAGCAGAGAAACTATCAGCTTTTGTACATGCATTGCTGACTTTTGATAAAGATGCATCAAAAATCTATGACGAAATAAAAGACAAATATCCGATACTGTTGACAAGAGACATGAAAAAAGCCAGAGAATGGCTGCATAAAAAGGCAGGAGGTTCAGAAAGAACAGGAGTATTGGTCACTAAAGAATCAGCAAGATTCAAACCATTGGCTATACATATATTACCATCAGGTGATGAGAATGCCGTTCACTGGTTTTTGGAAGATAAATCAGATACAAGATCATCAAATTATCTAGAGGATGCAGCAACTGAGATTCAGGTTCAAGGTTTGGAACTTGATTATACCTGTTTGTTATGGGATGCGGATATGAGATATGAAAATGGAAGTTGGCATTTTTATAGATTTAACGGAAGAACAAAATGGAATGAGCAACTTGGTGAAAGTGAAAGTAATCAGGAACTGATAAAGTATATGCTGAATGCATATAGAGTATTGCTTACACGTGCGAGAGCTGGAATGGTCATATGTGTCCCTGAAGGAAATCCAAATAAGACACCTAATGGCTTCTGGGAGGATAGTACACGTCTGCCTGAGTACTACGATGGTACATATGAATATCTTAAGAGTATCGGATTGATAGAAATATGATATAACGATATGCTCAGTAGTAACAGATGATAAACACTGACGGGAAAGGAGTAGGGACATGTTTGTGTTATTGGTAAAGTACAAGTGTAAGCCGGGTTGCAGGGATGCATATTTTGATGCGATCAGGAATAATCGTATAGATGAGATGAGCCGGTCGGAGGAAGGCTGCATCAGATACGAGTATTCCTATGGCATTGCTGATGATGAACTTATCCTGACCGAAGTATGGCGGGATGCGCAGGCTATTGATTTTCATAAGAACAGTGAACATTTTGCAAAGCTTGGAGATCTCAAGACAGAGTATGTTGAGAACACTGAGATCATGAAGTTTAGTGCTGAACAGGTTTAACAGGGAGGATTTGCGATGGAGTTTTCAACAGACATTTTAAGTGTATTTGATAAGAAGTGGGCATTGCTCACTGCGGGAGATAAGGATAAGTTCAATTCCATGACGGTAAGCTGGGGCGGCCTTGGGACTATATGGGGAAAGCCTGTGGCGACTGTTTATGTGAGGAAGTGCCGCTACACGCATGATTTTATGGAAGATAATGATTATTTTACCGTAAGCTTCTACCCGGAAGAGTGCAGGAAGGTGCTAAGTGTCCTTGGATCAAAATCCGGAAGGGATATGGATAAGATGCATGACTCTGGACTTACTGCCAAAGAAACAGAGCATTCTATGACTTTTGAAGAAGCAGAAGTCACTCTGGTATGCAGGAAACTATTCTGCCAGGAACTTAAGACAGAAAACATGCTCCCGGAGATCGCATCAACCTTTTATTCCGGGGATGCAGTTCATGACATGTATATTGGAGAGATAGTGGAGATCATCAGGTAAGGCTTCGCAGTATTGATAGTGTCAATAATTTTGGTTATTCGTCAAAAATAGTGGGTAACCATTGATCCCTCCCCGGGAGGGTAGTTGTGTGACATATGGATGTCAAGGGAGCTTCGCTCCACTTCGTGGAAACCCTTGACATCCATATGCCCCACAACTAAGGGGCACC
>JAILEL010000463.1 GCA_024687845.1 Eubacterium sp. | reverse complement strand
CTGGTCCACTTAACCACATAACAGATATCTACAGTCACAAAGGCTATATAGCCGATAAGAAAAAATATCGCTCCTATCCAGCTATCACTAGCATATACATTTTCCACCACCTTAGTTCTTGGTACATTAGAAAGATTTTTTTCATATATTTTTTTATCAACTGGAACTTCAAAATAATTCTTCTTAAGACGTTTGAGATACATATAAGAATCTAACACCTTAAGTATACTTATTACGAATACAGGAACAGCAATATATTCCAAAACAGACAGGAAAACAAAAAATACAGTAAATAAACTATTGGCAGATAATGGATTAACACCACTTGAAACAAAAGCATTTGCCTCTATAAACAGCATAATAATGTATAAAAGAATAATAGACAGGGATATTACTAATCTAATTATCCATTCTTTTTCAGATTTCTTATCATATCTAATCGGCGTATAACTCATATTCGGCCCATCCTCAAAAATTAGTACTGCGTGAGGTCCATCTAATTCTATATTTCTTAAGCATTAACCGGACCTTTCCATTCCCATGCATTCCTTCTCCCTTGATAAATGTCTGGTTTCAGTATTTTACATTTTAGAAGCATGAAAAAAACACTACAAAAGATTCTAGATATATCATACTAGCCTGAGATAATATTCATCATCACCCTCATATACGCCTGTCTTTTTAAAGCCATGCCTTTCATAGAAAGGGCCAGCTTTTTTATTTTCTTTATGTACGCCGAGAGCCAGTCCTCTTTTTCCGAACTCCTCAAACACAAGTTCAATTGCCATCTCTAGAATTCTTCCGCCAAGCCCTTTACTTCGATAAGCTTTATCAACAACAAAACCCATAACTCTGTAGAATGGTTTCCCCTTCATTTCTTCAGGATCGGTATCCCAGTGAAGAGCTTCACCAATCATGATTAAACCAATATATTTTCCGTCAACACGTGCCAGAAAAGTGTGCCCTATCAGCCCATGTACCAATCCATATTCATTAACTTCCATTATGGTCTCTGCCGTATCGACCCATTTTTCAGGAATGTCATCTCGATTAATCTGTAAAGCATATTTGTAATTATCTTCTGTTAATTGTTCTAATGTAATATTCATAATATTTTATCTAAAGTATTAAAACTACTTTGCACTATATTTCATAATTTCTGTATTTATAACATATTCTTCCTTGAGTTTCCCGCTTATGTATCCTAAAACATTCTTATTCGAGTATATAGCATCTAGGGGTATATATCAACGTAAGATTAAGGGATTGCTAGAAAACCAATGGCAGCTCTGTACATTCCTCCATACCGGAATTGGCGCCTGTAACAATTGCTACTTTACCTTCCAGATAACGTTTATTCATGTGTACCACCCCCAAACCAAATATCATTAATCCATGATATTAATTCTTTTCTCATTTGTACTCTATCTGCAGCGCATTCCTTAGCCTTTCTTCCATTATACATTCACTCTCATATGATGGCCATACTTCATCAAATTTTTAAGAAATTAATAATTCCTTTTCCTGCTTCAATATTTTGAAAACAACTATTGCTCTAGTTTTATAAGGATCGTATGGAATCTCATATATTCTATAAAGATATACCTGTAGTATAGTTTAGCCAGTTAATGCTTGACAGATTAAAAAACGGATGATATTCTGACCATGATAGTAA
Organism: Eubacterium sp.; assembly: GCA_024687845.1. The sequence continues at coordinate 1,739 of JAILEL010000463.1, read as the reverse complement.
GCGAATACGCTTGATCCACGCTTGTTAGGGAAAACATTTTCCCTGACAGGCGTTTTTCTTTTTTTACGGTGGATTCGTGTATCAAATATTTTAAAAACAGGAGGAGCATGTATGGTCACAATTAGTAAATATGATTTCGAAAATCCAAGGTTTCAGAATCTCTTGGCAAGAAGAAGCAGTATACCTGAATCTGTCGAAATCACTGTCAAAGAAGTTCTAAAGAATGTTAAAGAAAAAGGAGATGCGGCTCTGCATGCTTATATGCAGAAGTTTGATGGCGTTGATATTGGCGAAATAGGTCTTATGGTTTCTGACGAAGAGTTTGAAGCTGCCAAAATAAGCGTTTCTGATGAGTTTAAAGAGGCTGTAAAGAAAGCCTGTGATAATCTGTTTAGATTCCACAGAAGACAACTTCCAACTGGATTTACAGAAGAGTTTGAAAATGGAGCTGTTTTAGAGAGAAAGTATACAGCACTGAATAGTGTTGCGGTTACTGTTCCTGGAGATATGGCACCACTTATATCAACTCTCTGCATGAATCTGGTTCCAGCAGTTGTTGCGGGTGTGCCGAATATCTACATACTTACAAAACCAAAGAAGGATGGCAGCATAGATGACAGACTTCTTTATGTTGCTGATTATCTTGGTGTAAGAAATTATTATAAGATTTCAGGTTCTCAGGGACTTGCAGCTGTAGCTTATGGAACAGAGACTGTTAAGAAGGTAGATGCCATAACGGGGCCGGGAAATAACTATACTCAGATGGCAAAGAAGCTTCTGTTTGGAGAAGTAAAGATAGATTCTATAGCTGGACCATCAGAGATAGCGATTATCGCAGATGAAAAGGCCAGTCCTACATTTATCGCTGCAGACATGATGTCTCAGGCAGAACACGGAACAGGCTTTGAAGCCAGTACCGCATTTGTTTTATCAGAGAAGCAGGCAGAGGAGATTCGTGCCGAGATAATTCGCCTTACAGAGGAAAATAATCTTAAGGCCGCTACTGAAAAAACCTTTACAAACTATGGTGATATCTTCGTAGTTGATTCAATAAGTGATGCTATTAACGCTGTAAATATGATAGCTCCAGAACACGTTGAGGTTCTGCTGGAAGAATCAGAGGAGGTTCTTCCTAAACTTACAAATGCAGGAGCCGTATTTGTTGGAGAATATAGCACCGAGCCGGTGGGGGATTATTTCTGTGGAACCAATCACATCCTTCCGACCTGCGGTACAGCAAGATTCTCTTCAGGTATGTCCGTAAATGAATTCATGAGAGGATACAGTGTTATAAAGTATCCTGAAAATGCACTACGTGAAAATGCAGATTATATTATTCAGCTTGCTGAAGCAGAAGGGATGAGAGCACACGCACTGGCTGTTAAAGTAAGGAAGAATAATTTAGCAAAGATATAATGTTCTCATTATGGCAAAAGCGTTAATATCTATCGGTATCGACGCCTTTGCCATTCATCTGTTTTACAGCCCCTAATTAACTACATACCTTATTTTACCACATCCCCATATTCAGGACTATTAATTTATTTACCATCCCATTCGGCTTAGCCAATTCACGGTTCTTTGTTCTCTGTTTCTTCCATCAGCTTCTTCGTATTTGCCCAGCTTTAGTTCTCCTTTAATCTCCCCATCCAGCATATAAAGAATCCTTTCACACATACTTGCAACCTTACTGTCATGTGTAACCATCATTATAGTTGTACCTTCACGATTTATGCCCA
>JAILEL010000456.1 GCA_024687845.1 Eubacterium sp. | reverse complement strand
TAAACAAAGAAATTGTAATTATATACGAAGTTTTTTTATATATAAAGGAGAATTAGTATGAAAAAAATAAATATAAGTGCTATAGTTTTTCTAATAATAATGATATTATTCTCATTTTCAAGTATGACAAATATTAATATTGATGGACAGACAGTAAAGCTAGCTGGATTAACTATCATATTTGGAATCCTGGGATTTTTTATAAATAATAAGAAGACAGATGGAATAATGGAAGGATTAAGGATTAAAGAGCTTATTGGCACAATAAAGAATACAAAAGTATTTATTCTCATACTTATACCAATAGCCTTAGATATTGTAACGTTTATGCTAGAGAAAAGTGCATTTCCTGATGTACTTCAGCATATAAAGAATAGGACAGATTTTGTAAATACTTCACAGATTCCGTTGACTATTATAGAACTAGCTATAGCAGCCTTAGGGGAGGAAATAGCCTGGAGGGCATTCTTCCAGAAACAGTTATCAAATGTATTTAGTTTTATTCCGTCATTAATTATAACTTCTCTTCTCTTTACAATATGTCATTTTAATATAGATACTCCATTAGTTGTTGCTATTGATCTCGGAGAAATATTTATCAACTCTATAGTATATGGATTAATCTTTAAAGAAACAAATAATGCATGGTGTAGTTGGCTGTCTCATTACATAGCTAATGTAATTGCTATGATGATGATTATATTCATGTTATAGAAATAATGGATAAATAGCATAATATATTTAAAACTATAATAAATAGACAATATTATTAATATCATATATTGAATAATATACTATAAGTATATATCACATAAAGTACAATAAGTATATATCGATATCTTTGGTCGTTTTACATTATATAAGTAGTTTTAATATTTTTTGTTTGAAGTATGTGAATTCCGGCTAAACTGCATGTAGTATCCTAAATGAACTGTATGTTCAATCCTGAATATTCTGTCTGTTTTTTAAGTAAACTGCAAATCAGAATATGAATAACCAGTTAAGGAAAAATGAACTTATTAATTCCATTAATAGTATATTCATATACTAATCGATTATTGTTTAGAAACATTAAGCTATACAGTGTTTAGTTCGAGCGGAAAAATATTCAGCTCATCTGATAATGATGTGGAACTTAAGCAAAATTTGTGTGAAAGCTAATTATAATATTATATATAAGTTATATTAGGGTTTTTCTTAATTAACGACTGAACATATAATTTATATGATAAGAAGACGGAAGGTATTACCTGCCGTCTTCTTAATTATTCTGAATAGTAACAATCTATAAATAATTATGCTTCGAAATATTAGGGAAATATACAAGTTTTATAATAAGAACTATGAATTTTCTTCAAAAACGTAACTTGTAAACTGCCGATTACTTCATGATCAAAGTGTTCTTTTTATAATCAACGTGAATGACTTTTATTATATAATGATGTTTATATGATTGAAAAATGTGATAAAGTATAAATGTTTCACGTGAAACATTTATACTTTATCAAAATAATAAAATATATGTGTTATGACTTTTGTGCTTTAATCTACTAAATTAAGCTGGTTTATGTTGAAGTTACTATTCACGGTTAACTCAAAAAAACACTCTTAAGCCCACATCACATTATTATTCTTATGCAAGCATAAATAAGCTTATATGCGATGTTCTATTGCTGATTATGCAGCACTGAATCGTGTTTTCAGAGTTCCTACTTGTGCCATATCACTGCGTGATATGCAAGGATTGCATTGCAATCCTTGGTTCTGCTATGCAGAACGCATCCTCACTTCGTTCGGACCATCGATTACTATGTAATCGACGGCTAATTCGAAGGTATTATGAGATAGAATGAAGATGATAAATTTTTAAAATTTTAATGTAGAAGTACACTGTCAATAGTGCTATAATATTGAAATTGCATCATATAATCAAAGTGAATGATTATGATAAAACTAATTTAAATTAATAAATTATAGAGGTTAAATACATGGGAAGAATAATAGCAATTGCTAATCAAAAAGGTGGTGTTGGTAAGACTACTACCGCTATTAATCTTGCATCTTGTCTTGCTGAAAAGGGTAAAAAAGTTCTTGCTATTGATATGGACTCCCAGGGAAATATGTCGAGTGGTTTTGGCATAGATAAGGATAATTTAGAATATTCAATATATGAAACTCTTATAGGCGAGTGTAATCTTGGTCAAAGTATGATAGTGGATGTTTTTCCAAATCTTAATGTTGTTCCATCGAGTAAGAATCTTGCTGGTGCAGAGGTTGAGTTTATTGAAATAAAGGATCCACAAACTGTATTAAAGAAATTAGTTAGAAATATTAGAAAAAAATTTGATTTTATAATAATTGACTGTCCACCTGCATTGGGTATGCTTACTATTAATGCTATGACTGCAGCAGATACTGTTATTGTACCTATTCAATGTGAGTTTTATGCATTAGAGGGATTGACTCAATTGTTATATACGATAGAACTCATTAAGAAGAAACTTAATAAAAATCTGGAAATTGAAGGCGTTGTATTTACAATGTTTGATTCAAGAACGAATCTATCACAAGAGGTTGTAGATAACGTAAAGGAAAATCTTGATGAGCTGATTTATAATACAGTTGTTCCAAGAAATGTACGTCTTGCAGAAGCACCAAGCTTTGGTAAACCTATCAATTATTATGATCCTAAATCTTCAGGTGCTATAGCATACGGAAAACTTGCAGATGAAGTAATAAAAAATAAATTATTCCAGTAATTGATAATCCTTGGAGGTAATTAAAATGGCATTAGGTAAAGGTATTAATACAATGATACCAACAGATGATGATTCACCATCACCTAAGAAATCTGTAAAAAAATCTTCTTCAAAATCTAAGAAAGCAGATGCTGATAGTTCTAAAAGTGAACAAGAAAAAAAGGTTGTAGTTAAAGAAGTAGTAAAAGAAGTTATAAAAGAGGTTCCTAAGGATATGAAATTGAAAATATCCGATATTGAACCTAATCGTAATCAGCCAAGAAAAGAGTTCAATGAGGATGCTCTTGTTGAATTAGCTGATTCAATTAAAAAGTATGGTATAATTGAGCCCTTGGTAGTAACTAAAAAAGGTAAAATGTATGAGATAATTGCCGGTGAAAGAAGATGGCGCGCTGCTCGTCTTGCCGGACTTAAAGAAGTTCCAGTAATTATTGGTAATTATACCGATAAGGAAAGAATGGAAGTTGCTCTTATTGAGAATCTTCAAAGAGAAGACCTCAATCCTATAGAAGAAGCATTGGCATATCAGAGTTTAATTGAAGAATATCAACTTAAACAGGATGAAGTTGCTGAGAGAGTTTCAAAGAGCAGATCTACAATTACTAATTCACTCCGACTTCTTAATCTGTCTGAGAAAGTTAGACAGATGGTTGTAGATGATATGATATCTACAGGACATGCAAGAGCTTTACTTGCAATTTCAGATCCTGATGTGCAATATGAAACAGCTCTCACTGTTTTTGATGAGGGACTCAGTGTTCGTGATACAGAACATATGGTTAAGAGTGTAAATAATATTCTTAAAGAATCTGATGAGAAGAAAGATAATAAATCAGAAGATTTAAGTAATGAAGCTCTGAAGGCTGTAATATCTCAACTTGAAGAAAATCTTAAAACAACTCTTGGATCTAAGGTTTCTATCAAATCAAAGGGTAAGAAGGGTAAGATTGAAATAGAGTATGTATCATCTGAGGACCTGGAGAGAATAATTCATATTATTAATTCTGGTGCATCTTTATAAAATATTTTATTGTACCGATAACGTAAGGAGTATTATAGTTTATATGACAACAGAAGTATTTGGTATAAGACTTGAAATAGTGATAATCATTCTCTTACTGTTAATCATTATTTTAGGTATTGTTCTGATTATTACAATTAATCAATTACAGAAGGTAAGCAGAAAGTATTATACACTCACAAGTGGTAAGCAAGCTAAAGATCTTGAACAAATAATGTTGAAGAGATTTGGTGAGATGGATAGAATCAAGGCACGTATTAAACGCTATACAAAAGAACACAAAACTTTTCAAGGTCATCTAGATTCTTGCTATAACAAAATGGGTCTGATAAAGTATGATGCTTTCGATAGTATGGCGGGTGAACTTAGTTATTCATTGGCTCTTCTCAATCATGATAATTCAGGCTTTGTATTAACATCTCTTCATTCAAAAGAAGGATGCTATTCATATGCCAAGGAAATCATTAAGGGTGAATCTTATATAGCTCTTTCTAAGGAAGAAATCGAAGCAATCACTAAGGCACAGACTGTTGATGAAGAAATAGAGAAGATGGTTAGTAAAGAAGTTGAAGATGTAGTTTTGAATGTTGGAGATTAGTTTTATATTCAAATATATAGAAGATATTTATATTTTTTAAGATTAGTAAAATATATTCAAAGAGAATATGGAGGAAAAATACCATGATAGATATTAAATTTTTGAGAGAGAATCCTGATATAGTTAAAGAAAATATTAAAAAGAAGTTCCAGGATCATAAGCTTCCTCTTGTTGATGAAGTTATCGAACTTGATAAACAGCGTAGAGAAAATCAGGCTAAGGCTGATGCTATTCGTGCAGAAAAGAATAAGATTTCTAAACAGATTGGTGCACTTATGGCACAGGGAAAGAAAGAAGAAGCTGAAGAAGTTAAGAAGAAGGTTGCTGAATCTGCTGCTTTATTAAAAGAGCTTGAAGAAAAAGAACCTGTACTTGAAGAGCAGGTTAAGGCAATTATGATGAGAATACCTAACATTATCGACGATTCTGTTCCTGTTGGAAAAGATGATAGTGAGAATGTTGAAGTCGAAAGATTTGGTGAGCCGGTTGTTCCTGATTTTGAAGTTCCTTATCATACAGATATAATTGATAGATTCGGTGGTATAGATCTTGATAGTGCAAGAGATGTTGCTGGAAATGGTTTCTATTATCTTGTTGGTGATATTGCCAGACTTCATTCTGCTGTACTTGCATATGCAAGAGATTTCATGATCGATAAGGGCTTTACATATGTTATTCCACCTTATATGATTCGTAGCGATGTTGTTACTGGCGTTATGAGCTTCGAAGAAATGGATGCAATGATGTATAAGATTGAAGGAGAAGACCTTTATCTTATAGGAACCAGTGAACATTCTATGATAGGTAGATTTATAAATCACATGGTTGATGAAGAACAGCTTCCTCTTACATTTACCAGCTATTCTCCATGTTTCAGAAAGGAGAAAGGAGCTCATGGTATAGAGGAAAGAGGAATTTACAGAATTCATCAGTTTGAAAAACAGGAAATGATAGTTATCTGTAAACCAGAGGAATCTATGGATTGGTATAACAAGATGTGGCAGTATACAGTTGAACTCTTTAGATCAATGGATATTCCTGTTAGAACTCTCGAGTGTTGCTCTGGTGATCTTGCAGATCTGAAAGTGAAATCTGTAGATGTTGAGGCATGGTCTCCAAGACAGAAGAAATATTTTGAGGTTGGTAGCTGCTCTAACCTTGGAGATGCACAAGCAAGACGTCTTAAAATCAGAGTTAAGGGTGAAAATGGTGAGAAATATCTTGCACATACTCTTAACAATACTGTTGTTGCTCCACCAAGAATGCTTATAGCATTTCTTGAAAATAATCTCAATGCAGATGGATCAGTTAATATTCCGGTTGCACTTAGACCTTATATGGGTGGAAAAGAGAAGATTGTTCCTAATAAGTAAATAGGGTTTTCAACACAAAATATAGAAATAGTATATTAATCGAGGAGTTATTTTGACAAAAAATGATTCCTCGATTTTGTTATATTTAGTTTACATAAAGTATAAAAGCCCAGGCTTTTAAAAACAATAATTAGTGTTGACTAAGTATCTCTACTTAGCGTTATACTGTGTTTAACTCATTATTAGAATATAATGGTATTTTGAGTTAATTATAATTATTCAGGAGGTTACTAAATGAAATTTAAATGTAAAATATGTGGGGAAATCGTAGAAGCTGATGCTATGCCTGAGGTTTGTCCAAAGTGTAAGCAGACAGATTGTTTTGAAGTTATTGAAGAAGAAGAAGTAAAAGCTAATCCATATTCAGGAACACAGACAGAGAAGAATCTTCAGACTGCATTTGCAGGAGAGTCACAGGCAAGAAATAAATATACTTATTTTGCATCTGTTGCCAAGAAGGAAGGATATGAGCAGATCGCAGCACTTTTCCTTAAAACAGCTGATAATGAGAAAGAGCATGCTAAGATGTGGTTCAAGGAATTAAATGGACTTGGAACTACTGCTGATAACCTTAAGGCTGCCGCTGAAGGTGAAAACTATGAGTGGACAGATATGTATGATGGATTTGCAAAGACAGCTGAAGAGGAAGGATTCCCAGAGCTGGCTGAGAAGTTCCGTCTTGTAGCTGCTATTGAGAAGCATCATGAAGAAAGATATCGTGCTCTTTTAAATAATGTTGAGACAAAGCAGGTATTTGAGAAGAGCGAAGTTAAGGTTTGGGAGTGCCGTAACTGTGGACATATTGTAGTTGGTACAAAGGCTCCAGATGTATGCCCAGCTTGTGCACATCCACAGAGTTTCTTCGAAGTTAGTGAAGAGAATTACTAAGAACTAATTATTTGAAGAGTAAATGAAATATAGAGTGACTCATATTACGTAGTATTTTAGGTAGTATGAGTCACTTTTTTAATTATCCTATAAGTTGAAAGAAGGAAACAAAAAGTGTTTGCAGGCAGCCAATTTTTTAACTATCTCATGAAAGGTGAATATTAATAGAATAACGAAAGCGTAACAGAGTTTGACTTGACCAAAAAGGTTTATTAGAGTAAAATGTTGCCTTGGATATGATTCTAAATCATGGGTCCGGTTTATGTCCTCGTAGCTCAGCTGGATAGAGCGACCGCCTCCTAAGCGGTAGGTCGGAGGTTCAAATCCCCTCGGGGACGCGCAAAGGTAGTTTTTAAAGACTTAGATGATAAGTTTTTAAAAACTACCTTTTTATTATAATAGAATAGTAACGTAAAGCGGAGTTACTATTCACGGTTGACTCAAAACACACTCTTAAGTCCGCATCGCATAACACTTATTCTTATGCAAGCATAAATAAGTTTATATGCGATGCTCTATCGCTGCTAACGCAGCACTGAATCGTGTGTTTTGAGTCACCTGCTTCACAGGTACGATAAGAATTATGCATAATCGCTCTTAGCCTGCAAGCAGTCACAACTGATTATGCATAATTCTTATCAACCGTGAATAGTATCAGCGGAATCACATAAACCCTGAAGAGGAATATTTCTTGAAAAAAAAGAAGTCAGGAAGTATGATAATATTAGAACTTTGTCGAATTAAAGGACTTTTGATACCTACATCATAAAATGTATATTGGAGTGTCAATAAATGGTAATTCATTATTATGAGATAGCATTCATTATATCTTTTGTTCTTTCAACTGTTTATGTTTATATTCAGAGAAAGCATTTTGATGTAAATATAACAGCAGTCTTTATTTTGGTGCCTATTACGAATCTGGCATATGTATTTTATTCAAATGCTTATAATATTGAATCTACTATTGTTTCAATTAAGTTCGTTTATCTTGGAGGCTGTTTCCTGACGTTTTTTATTTCGACATGTGTGCTAAAGCTCTGTGGAATCCAGGTGAACAGACTTGCAAGGTCAGTTGCATTTTCTATTCTTGCTATTATATATGCATTTGTACTTACTATTGGAAAAAAGAAATATTTTTATAAAAATATAATTCTAAAAAGAATGGGTGGAGGAGCTGTATATTTTAAAGAATACGGACCTGTTCATACCTTGTTCTACATAGTAGTTGCAATATTCTTCATTATTTGCATGGTTGCTATTATTTACAGTCTGATTAAGAAAAAGCAGATTTCGAATACAATCCTGATTCTTCTTTATATTCCTGTAATGCTTTCAGTTGTGGGCTATTTTGGAAATGCCATGATTGGTAACAAGGTTGAACTTCTTCCTGCAACATATGTATTTGCACAGTTTGTTTATATCCTGATAGTAAGAAGGATGAAGTTTTACAATGTTAGTGATATGGTTATTGAATCCATGATTCAGACAGGAGATACGGGGTTTATATCTGTAGATTTCAGAAACCATTATCTTGGAGCAAATGAAACTGCTAAGAATATCATTCCAGAACTGAAGGAGCTTTCTATAGATCAGAGATTAAATGATATTCCAGAACTAAAGAAGACTCTGTGTCATTGGATAGACATATTTAAAAATGATAACAGCATTACCAGAAATCTATTCCGTAAATCAAATGGCGAGGGAAAGGAAGATGATCAGGTATTTATTGTAGATATAAACTATCTGTATGATGATAAGAGAAAATGCGGCTATCAGATATTTTTATCTGATGATACTCAGAATCAGAAATATATTACTCTGATGGACAAATATAACACTGAGCTTGAGGAAGAAGTTCAGAAGAAGACGCAGCATATAGTTGAGATGCATAACAATCTGATTCTCAGTATGGCAACTATGGTTGAAAGTCGTGATAATTCAACAGGTGGTCATATCAGGAGAACAAGTGAATGTGTAAGAATCCTAATGAATGAGATATGCCAGGATGAGGCTTTCGTACAGGCAAATAATCTGACGGATGAGTTCTGTCAGGATCTGATCAAGGCTGCACCTATGCATGACCTTGGAAAGGTTGCTGTAGATGATGTGATACTTCGTAAGCCTGGTCGATTTACTCCCGAGGAATTCGAGAAAATGAAGGTTCATGCCGCGGAGGGAGCCCGTATAGTTCATGAGATTCTTAAGGATACAGATGATGAATCCTTTAAGAAGATAGCCGAAAATGTGGCTCATTATCATCATGAAAGAATGGATGGCTCAGGCTATCCAGATGGACTTAAAGGGGAGCAGATACCTCTTGAGGCACGAATAATGGCAATTGCTGATGTATATGATGCACTTGTCAGTAAGCGTGTATATAAGGAAAGTATGTCCTTTGAGCAGGCGGACAAGATAATGATGGAAAGTATGGGAAAGCATTTTGATAAGAGGCTTGAACCATATTATGTCAGTGCACGTCCGAAGCTGGAGGAATATTATGAATCATTGTAAATGCATTACTTGCACGAAGAAAAATTAACGTTAATAAAGTCTTAAGAAATTTAAGCGTCTTTTATTAAAAACTTTTATTTACACTTATACAAAACAGAACAAGTGACCTGTGAAAAACCCTAAGCAGCATTTGTTCTAAGAAACAATGAAAATGTGAGGTTTGGGAAATGTATAACATTCTGGTGTGTGACGATGACAAGGATATCGTTGAAGCGATTACAATATATCTGGAGACAGCAGGATATAATGTGATAAAAGCATATAACGGTATTGAGGCATTGGAACAGATTGAAAAGTCTGATATCCATCTTGCAATAATGGATATTATGATGCCGGAAATGGATGGTATCAAGGCAACCAGACTATTGAGAGAAAGAAGCAAGGTACCTGTAATCTTTCTTTCCGCTAAGTCAGAGGATGCAGACAAAATCCTTGGTCTTGATATCGGAGCAGATGATTATGTGACGAAGCCATTCAATCCACTGGAGCTTGTGGCAAGGGTGAAGTCACAGATTAGACGTTATACAGAGCTGGGTACGATAGCAGTAACTGATGAGGATGTTATCGTAGATGGAGGACTTGTCATTGATGATAAGGCCAAGAAGGTATCTGTAGATGGAGATGAAGTTAAGCTCACTCCGATAGAATATGACATTCTTATGTATATGATGAAAAATGCAGGTATTGTTTTCAACAGTTCCCAGATCTATGAAGCCGTTTGGAAGGAGGATGCTCTTGGTGCTGATAATATCATAGCTGTTCACATCAGACACATAAGAGAGAAGATTGAAATCAATCCAAAGGAACCAAGATACCTGAAGGTTGTATGGGGACAGGGTTATAAGATTGAGAAGGTAAAATAAGAGACTAATAAAGTGTAAATAAAAGGATAGGAAACATTATGAAAGTAATAACAAATAAAGGATTCAGACTCATCCTGTTTATAGCAGGATTTGTGGGAATACTGTTTGCATTTCTGGCCAGCTTTGCTACTGTTGCCAGATTTGAACTTTTTTCGAGCAAGGTAAACAAAGATTCAAATTATTATATTTCTGAAAGCATGAAAAATGAGCTGATGGAAGGGCTCCTAAATCAGCAGAACTGGGCAAAAAATAAAAGTGAGCTTCGAAATATTGAGTTAGATAATCATAAAATAGATATTTATGATTATAATAGTTTAAAGACAGCTAATAATACAAATGAAATAACAGATAAATCCGCACAAACGGATAAAAGTAATAAAACAAATAATTCAAATACCGTAAATAAAAAAGCAAATCCGGAGCAGATCGACCTTGTTTCATTTATAAAAAATGGTGAAGAAGAAAGATATGATACTCCTGCAGCGGATGTTCCTGTTACAGAAATCTTAGCTTCCTTTAATTCAACTAATGATTATTCATATCTTCAGAATATTCCGGAATGTGGAAGTTTCATACGTCTGACCTGGGGGGATTATCAGGAGTTAATTAAGAATGAGGCCTTTTCCTTAAATCGTGAGGAATATTACAATGTTAGCGAAATACCTTTATCCGAAAACTATGAAGAAGAGGTTTATGCTTCTGATATTGAAGAAAACAAAGCGAAAGAAGATAATACTAAAAAAGATGATATTAATGAGGCTATTAATAAACAGGCGTATATTTTATTAAATGAGGCGGTTGAGAATGGTCTTTTGTCTGGTGGCTTTACAGATGGTGATTATGTAGTATGTGATGGTGAAAATGTATTCTTATATTCCCCTACAAATAATTACCTTTTCCAGAATAATCAGCAGTATCAGAATGGAGGAGTTTTATATACAGATGAAATTAACGATAAGGATTATATATATCTGCCATATATAATGGATGAGGATGGAAAAAATACTGATAATAAATCACTTTTAACATCACATATTTTTAAGATTGAAACCGAAGCCGCTTATGCTTCACTTGATGCGAATGAAAGAGCTGCAATCTCACAGAATACCCACGGAGATTATGGATATTATTCCATGTCAACAGCATTTTCATATGATGATAAGGTTGCAGAAGATCTTATCATTATGAGTAATAAATTCGGTGAGATTCCTTATATTGAGGTTTCAGGAAATAAAGAAGCTTCCTACAAAGAAGCTTGTGATAAGCTGAAAAATATTTCCGAGATTTATATCAGTTATGATGCTGCTTCAAAAAAGATAGAGCAGTGGTATAAAAATGACAAGAGTGCAGCAGTTCCTTATACTTATTTAACAGAAGCAGATCTGAAGGAACTGACATCTATAGCAGATGTAAGCTTTGTAGCTTCTGTAGATGCTGATGGGAACATGGAGGTTCTTGCTAATAAATATGTTTATGATATATGCAGATTTTTCCCTGCACCTGCATTTCTTGCAGTAATTGGACTACTTGTTTTTCTTGCAGCAGTTATTGTTCTGACAATCGGTGAGAAACCGGTAATAAGACTCTTTGATAAGATTCCGGTAGTATTCCAGTTTGCACTTATATTTATCTATGGCGCATTTGGAGCCATGGTGTTTTATACAATAGCTGAGACTAGCTTATCTGATATAATATTTGAAGAAATAGTAAGCTTTATAGCAATTTCAATAATTTATTCTTTGTTTGTATATTTAATATGTGCGGCAATATATCTTTCAATTGTCAGAAGGATTAAATGTAAGAAGTTCCTTGAGGGTTTCATCATATATAGAATCGCAAGATGGATTAAAAGAAAATTCTTTACAGCTTATGGAACTTTGAAGGGTAAAACACGAGTAATAATTACAGTTGCAGGATTTTCGATAATCAATGTTATAATGGTTTTATGTTTATGTCTAATGACTGATAGTGGTGTTTCGCTCCTGATGGCGCTGATTCTTTTTGCAGCAGACGGTTGTATTCTGTATCTCTTGATCAAGAACATGTTAGAGACAGAACTTCTCCTTAGTACCACCAGACGTATTGAAGAGGGCGAGCTGGACGCCCAGGTTGATGTATCTAAGCTTACTTATGATAATGCTGAGCTTGGAAAAAGTGTAAATAATCTGGGTACAGGACTTTCTAAAGCAATAGAGTCTTCAGTAAGAGATGAGAGAACCAAAGCGGAGCTTATAACAAATGTGTCTCATGATATTAAGACACCTCTTACTTCTATAATTAACTATGTTGATCTGCTTAAGAGAGAGGATATAGACAACCCTAAAGCAGTTGAATATATTGAAGTTTTAGATAAAAAATCTGAAAGGCTTAAGCAGCTTATCCTTGATCTTATCGAGGCTTCTAAGACTAGTACTGGAAATATTGAGCTTGAGAAAACAAATATGAATCTGGTTGAACTGATGCGTCAGGTTATCGGAGAGTATGAGGAAAAGTTCGAAGAGAAGCAGCTTGAACTGATTCAGACTATTCCGATGGACAGAGTTATAATAAATGCCGATGGAAGAAGAGTATTCAGAATAATCGACAATATTATGAATAATATTGATAAGTATGCACTTCCGGGAACTAGAGTGTATATTGAGATGAAGATATCTGAAGATAATATGAATAAAGACGGCAGAGTAGGAAATGTAATTATAAGTTTTAAGAATGTCAGCAGCAAAATGCTTAACATCTCTCCAGAAGAGCTTATGGAAAGATTCGTAAGAGGAGATGAATCCCGTACAACGGAAGGATCAGGACTTGGACTTTCAATTGCAAAGAATCTGACACAGCTTCATGGAGGAGAAATGAACCTTGAGATAGACGGTGATCTGTTTAAAGTAAATGTAACATTTCCGATCGTAGAGTAATACTAATCTTGTACAACAAAAAACTTCCTACATAGTTATATCTAGAGAAAAAGTATATAACTATGTGGGAAGTTTTTTAATGTAGTTTTCTATTTAAATACACTTAGTAACGACGGTCTATTTACCAAGTGTATTAGTACAGCCGATGTATAAAGGAAGGTTGGTATCAGTATCAACGATTGCATATACAAACGGGTGATCTAAGCTGATGCAGATTGGCATTTTTGGATCAACGACGGTGGTATTCTTGTCAATAAGAACTGCTGTTGCAGCTGCCGCCTTTGTACCATTTTTATCAACTTCTATGTGAGTTTTATGGATTACTTTACTGATAAAATAATTAGAATCCTTATCTTTTTCAAACATGTTGTAAAGGTTTGCCTTCTCTGGATTGAAGGCACAGGTTATACCCATTTTCCTTAGATTTTTAGACATTTCTGTATCGTAATCAACCTCGAACTTAGGAACTGAAATAGAAACCTTACGATCGTATTTCATTTTCGAAAGAGCCCTATTGAAGGCTGCCCCATTCTTTGAAAGTTTGGAGATATAGTCTACAGGTTTAACATTTTCAGGCATTTCTATTCCAACAAATGCATATTGACCGCCCTTGTAATACTTCTTAAAACCTTTAGCTCCGTATAATTTAAAATATCCAGAAACGCTTCCGTTCATCATGGTTACACGGGATTTACTTCCATCAAGGTTGGTAAATATCTGATTTTTATGAATTCGCTCCTTCTCAAAGGGTTCCTGCCAGGTTCCTTCAAATGCCATTGCATTTATCAGGCACATTATAGTGTCTTCGTCGAAATGATCGACTATTTTAGGAATCATATTGTTGGTATTCTTTTTTACCCAGCCGTTAACATCCTTTACCGTATTTCCATCAAAGGGAGCCTTGAATATCTCAGCATCATAATACATAGCGGAGGTTCTGAGATAGCTCTTCTTAACCTTAACATCTTTTCTATCGCGAATCCAGACCGAATTCGCAACATTCCATTCTACATTTTCAGAAGCCTCCAGAGAGTTCATAAGATTACAGAGAATCTTATTAGTATCACCAGTTTTTACACCACCATTGATCACATTTTCCATCTGACATCGGGTTTTGCTTCTTGCACCATTCTCTGCAAGACCGAAAGCAAACATGATTGAGGTAGGGGAAATGAGTACGTTCTTGTTGGAATCCTCATTCTTCATGGTACCTTTCAGGAGACGGAAGGAAGCAGAAGTGAGTTTATTCACTTCAGAGGTTTTCATTTTTCGACCTTTACTGCGCGTCACATTGATAGTGGAAGTAAGGTCCTTGGTTTTAGTAGAACCAGCTGCATGAACCCCCAAGGAACTGAATAATAAAATGAAAATAAGGCATAAAGATAATAACTTTTTTCTTTTCATTGTGTCCTCCTTTTATGAGTTAACTATGAATAGTAAACTAATCTCAGTATAAACCTATATAAATCCATTGTAAACCTTGAGTAAAGTGTCCTTTTATAGTAGAATATATTAGCGATATTATATTTTTGGGGTGTTATATGGAAAAATATAAATATAACGAAATTGAACATAATATGATGGAACAAAGTGCGGTTCCTTTTGCTATCTATCAGTTTATAGATAAGCAGGTTGTAACTATTGTCCTTTCTCAGGGGATGATGGATCTTTTTGGGTGGAGTGACAGAACGGATGCTTATAATCTGATGGATAATGATATGTATAGAGACACACATCCAGATGATGTAGCACGTATATCTGATGCAGCTATTCGTTTTGCAAAAGATGATGAGCCGTACAATGTCATCTACCGTACTATGATAAATGGTGAATACAAGGTAATCCATGCCTTTGGAAAGCACATTTATCCTGAGGTGGGAGTGCGCCTTGCTATTGTTTGGTATGTGAATGAGGGTAATTTTATTGGAAAAGAATTGGTTTCTGATAATGCTCTGACTCATGATTATAGTATCGCCCTGTCTGAAGCTTCTCTTCAGCGTAAGTATAATTATGACTTTCTTACAGGTATTCCTAACATGACTTATTTCTTTGAGCTTGCCAAGGCTGCAAGTATTAATTTTCATGAAAAAGGAATACACTGTTCTATGTGTTTCGCCAATTTTAATGGTTTAAAATATTTTAATAAAAAATATGGTTTCAAAGAAGGAGATAAACTTATCCGGTATTTTTCTGCCCTTCTGATCAAGTATTTTGGAAACAACAGAGCTTGCCGGATAGATCAGGATAATTTTGCATTTATTGCCCAGTCAGATAAGCTAGAAAAAAATCTGAACGATCTTTTCAAGGAATTAGATAGACTTAGAATATCGGTCAGAGTGGGAATCTATCCAGATACTATCGGGATAGTTGAGACAAGTGTTGCATGTGACAGGGCAAGATATGCATGTAATACTCTTAAGAACTCTAATGAATCCAAGTTTGTAAGATTCGACAAGTCCATGCTTGCTTTGGAAACAAGAAGACAATATATATTGGACAATCTTGATAAGGCTATCAGGGAAAACTGGATTCAAGCATATTATCAGCCTATTGTTCGTTCTTCAAATGGGAAAGTCAGCGACGAAGAAGCTCTTGCAAGATGGATAGATCCGGAAAAGGGTATGCTGTCACCGGCAGAGTTTATTCCGATTCTTGAGGATGAGGGACTCATATATAAAGTAGATCTTCATATGGTGGATCAGGTATTACATAAAATGAAAGAACAGGAAAAGAAAGGTTTTTATGTTATTCCGACATCAATTAACCTTTCAAGAACGGATTTTGATGCTTGTGATATCGTTGATGAAATATGTAAAAGAGTAGATGCTGCAGGAATCAGCAGAAAACTTATTACTATAGAAATAACAGAAAGTGTTGTTGGAAGTGATTTTGATTTTATTAAAGACCAGGTTGAGAAACTCCATAGTCTTGGATTTTCAGTCTGGATGGATGACTTCGGAAGTGGATACTCTTCTCTTGATGTTTTACAGAGTATTCATTTCGATGTTATAAAGTTTGATATGAGCTTTATGAGGCAGTTTGATAACGGAAATAAGAGCAAGGTTATACTTACGGAACTTATGAAAATGGCTATAGGTCTTGATATAGAAACTGTAACTGAGGGTGTTGAAACGAAGGAGCAGGTTGATTTCCTTCGTGAGATTGGCTGTACCAGACTTCAAGGTTACTATTATAGCAAACCGAATTCATTTTCAGAAATTCTATCAAGGTATGAGAAAGGAATTCAGATAGGCTTTGAAAATCCGGAAGAAACAGATTATTACGCTTCTATTGGGAAGATAAATCTCTATGATATGGCTTCAGTAGCTTCTGAAGAAGATAATTTCAGCAAGGAAAGTGTTTCCGGGGATATTAATCAATATTTTAATACACTCCCTATGGCAGTTATTGAAGTTAATGACGAAGGAATACGGGTAAACAGATGTAATAAGTCATACAGGGAATTTCTCAATATGATGTTTGGGAAAGCTGTACTAGGCAGATTTATTAAGTATGACAAAATGGTTGTAAATAGAGAAAAAACCTTTTTTGATAAATTGAAAAAGTGTTCGAAATATGGTGGAAAGGAATTTGTAGAAGAGCGAAAAGATGATGGTACCTCGATACATTTTCTTATCAGAAGGATAGCTGTTAATCCGGTAAATGGTATTGCGGCGAATGTCGTTGCTGTTCTTGGTGTAGTGAAAAAGCAGAATCAAGGGCTGACTTATGCAGATATAGCAAATAGTCTGTCAGCAGATTATAATTTCATTTATTATATTAATATAGAAACAGAGGATTTTATAGAATATAGTCCAAATTCATCGGATGAAGATATTGCTGTTGAGAGGCATGGAACGGATTTCTTTAATTCCAGCCATGAGGATGCAAAGACGTTCATTTATAAGGATGATTTGGAGAGATTTACAAATGCATTTAATAGGGAGAATGTGCTTTCATCGATTGATAAACAAGGCTCCTTTACTATCACTTACCGTCTTCTTGTAAATGAAAAACCTACGTATGTTAATTTGAAGGCTCTTAGAATGAGTAAGGATAAGAACCATATTATCATAGGCGTGAGCAATGTGGATACTCAGATGAGACAGCAGGAAGCTCTTGAGAAAATGAGGCAAGAAAGGATTACATATTCGAAAATGATGGCTCTGTCAAGAGACTACATTTGTATATATACAGTAGATCCTGTTACTGAAAAATATGTGGAATATGGGGCAACTGGTGGCTACGAAAATATGGGGCTTGCTAAGTCTGGTGACGCTTTCTTTAAAAGGTCTGCAGAGGAAATATCAAGACTTATATATGAAGATGACCGTAAACTTTTGATAAGAAGATTTACAAAAGAAAAGGTTCTTCAGGAAATACAAAAGAATGGAGTTTATATTCTGAATTATCGTCTTATGATTGAACAAAAGCCTACTTATGTAAGTCTTAAAGCAGCTATGATTGAGGAAGATGATGGTCAGCAGATAATAATAGGAATCAGTAATATAGATTCTCAGGTTCGAAGGGATTTGGGAGAAATAAATAATTAATGTTACTATTTACGGTTAACTCAAAAAGCATTAAAAGCAAGACTTTACGATAAATATACGTGGAAGGATATAATAGTAGTAAATGACACTTAGTGAATTAGGCGTTGGAGAGTCTGCCATTATTAAAGAAGTAGGCGGTGAAGGCGCTAATAGACAACATTTTCTGGACATGGGAGTGATTCCCGGTGCAGAGGTTACACTTATTAAATATGCTCCGATGGGAGACCCGATGGAGCTAAGGATACATGGATATGAGCTGACGCTCAGACTCGCGGATGCGAAGCGGATTGAGACAGAAGCTATCAGGTCAGCTGATGGCGATGATAGTTCTACGAAAAAAAGAAGAGATAAAGGAAATATTTCCCAAAGTAGCTCAGATACAATAAATAGTGAAAAAAAGCATGTTGATTCGGATGGAAATGCTGCTGAGAAGAAGAGAAACAGATATCGTCAGCATCCCGGTTATGGTGAGGGTGGAATCTATCATGAGAAGGCGACTGAGAAGCCGCTTCCTGAAGGAACCGTGATTACATTTGCCCTTGCAGGTAATCAGAACAGTGGAAAGACGACTCTTTTTAATCAGCTTACAGGTTCAAACCAGCATGTTGGTAATTTTCCGGGAGTTACTGTCGATAGAAAAAGTGGCGAGATAAAAAACATGCCACTTACTGAGGTGGTGGATCTTCCTGGAATTTATTCACTGTCACCCTATACTGACGAGGAGATTGTTTCGAGGCAGTATATAATCGGCGAGAAACCAAAGGGAATTATAAATATTGTTGATGCTACGAATATAGAGAGAAACCTTTATCTTACGATGCAGCTGATTGAGCTTGATATTCCTATGGTGCTTGCTCTAAATATGATGGATGAAGTTCGTGGAAATGGTGGATCGGTCAGAATAAATGATATGGAGGCACTTCTTGGTATTCCAGTTGTGCCGATTTCTGCGGCCAAAAATGAGGGTGTTGATGAGCTTGTGAGTCATGCCATCCATGTAGCAAAATATCAGGAAAGTCCCGGAAAGAAGGATTTCTGTGATGAGTCCGATCATGGTGGAGCGGTTCACAGATGTATTCACGGCATCATGCATCTGATAGAGGATCATGCCAAAAGGGCTGAGATTCCGATAAGATTTGCAGCAAATAAGGTTATTGAAGGGGATAAGCGAGTCATCGATGCGTTGGAGCTTTCTCAGAATGAAAAGGAAATGATCGAGCATATTATTCTTCAGATGGAAGAAGAGAGAGGACTCGACAGAGCTGCTGCTATGGCAGATATGAGATTCTCCTTTATACAGAAGCTGGTAAATGAAACTGTTGTCAAACCACGACAGAGTAAGGAACGTGAGAGAAGTGAGAGGATTGACAGACTTCTTACCGGTAAATATACTGCAGTCCCTATGTTTATAATTATAATGGGACTTATCTCATTTCTCACATTTAACGTTTTTGGTGCATGGCTTCAGGAGCTTCTGGAAAGCTTTATAGGGTTTATTACCGATAAGCTTGATGTAGCGCTTACAAACTGGAATGTAAATGAGGTTATACATTCCCTGATCATAGATGGTATATTCAACGGAGTTGGAAGTGTACTCAGTTTTCTTCCAATAATTATACTTTTATTCTTTTTCCTGTCACTTCTCGAGGATACAGGATATATGGCTAGAGTGGCATTCGTAATGGATCGGCCACTCAGAAGGCTGGGGCTTTCAGGAAGAAGTATAGTTCCTCTTCTGGTGGGCTTTGGATGTTCGGTTCCTGGTGTTATGGCGAGCAGAACACTTCCATCTGAAAGAGACAGAAAGATGACAATCATGCTGATTCCATTTATGAGCTGTACGGCGAAGTATCCTATATATGGATTCTTTGTAGCAGCGTTTTTCCCAGGCAAAGGAGCACTTGTGGTAGTTCTTCTCTACCTTCTGGGAATAATTGTTGGAATCATATCTGCACTAGTTTCAAAGAAGTTCTCATTTAAGGGTGAAGCGGTACCATTTGTTATGGAACTTCCGAATTACCGAATGCCGGGGGCTAAAAATGTAGCTCTTCTTCTATGGGAAAAGGCAAAGGATTTCCTGGTCAGAGCATTCACAATAATTTTTGTAGCAACTATAGCAATATGGTTCTTACAGACCTTTAACCTCCATCTTGGTCTAGCTGAAAATGCTCATGAAAGTATGCTTGCTAATATTGCAGGTTTTATAGCTCCGATCTTTAAGCCGCTTGGATTTGGAGACTGGCGTGTTACGACCGCGCTTATCTCTGGCTTTATGGCTAAGGAAAGTGTAGTTTCAACCCTCAGCGTTCTTTTCGGAAGTACTTCAGCTATGCTTGAGGTAATAACTCCGGCAGCTGCAATATCGATCCTTACATTCTGCCTACTGTATACCCCTTGTGTAGCAGCAATCGCTTCAGTAAAAAGAGAGCTTGGCGTAAAATGGGCTGTACTCATGGTAGTATTTCAGTGTACAGTAGCCTGGGTGAGTGCATTTGTTATATATTCATTGATGAATCTTTTTTAAGAATGGAGATTTGTCATGGAATCAAGAATTTATTTGGAGATAAACTTGAATAACAATCTATTGCGAATAGTAAGAACTGTGTGCCCCCTAAAATGAAGGAACAGAAAATGTGTGACAATGGTAACGATTAGACGTATGTCAAATAGTTGCTCCGAGTAAAACGGGGATATGCTATTAGTAGGTAATTAGATGAGTCTACTTATCGCTGAGCCATATGATGTGAAGGAAGAATGAAATACAGGAGGAAGTGGAAATGAAAACATTGCTTGTAATTGATATGCAGAATGATTTTATCGATGGAAGTCTTGGTACCGCCGAGGCTCCACTGATTGTTGATAATGTTAAAAAGAAAATAGAGACTTATCTTGAAGCTGGTGAGCAGGTTATTTTCACTAGAGATACTCATCATGATAATTATCTTGAGACAAATGAGGGGAAACATCTTCCAGTAGTTCATTGTATTGAAGGCACAGAAGGTTGGAAAATTAGAGATGGTCTTCCAACCGATGGTTGTGCTATAATAAACAAGCCTTCATTTGGTTTTACCGGATGGGGGGAGTATGATTTTGAAGAAGTTGAGCTTGTTGGACTTTGCACAGATATCTGTGTAGTATCTAATGCGCTTATTATCAAGGCTCTCTTCCCAGATATCAAGGTAAGTGTTGATAGTAAATGCTGTGCAGGTGTTACACCTGAGAGTCATGAGGCTGCGCTTACTACAATGAAAATGTGCCAGATAGAGGTTATGTAATTAAAAGGATATGTTGGGGAACTGAGATTATTAGTCCTCCAGGGGATAATAGATCATGAATAGAAGATGTTTAAATTGCATGTATATTTTTCAGGTTCCGGCTGGGTGTGAGAATCAGAATTGTATTTGCCCTAATTGTGGATATGTGGAGAATACACCTGCAAAAAAAGAAAATTTCTTAAATCCAGGCTTTACTCTCAATGGCAGATATATTATTGGTACTGTTATTGGAGATGGTGGTTTTGGAATCACATATCGTGCCTGGGATAATACTTTGGAAAATATGGTAGCTATTAAGGAATATTTTCCAAGGGGTTCTGCAAGCAGAAAAGATGATCAGTCAGTTGTGGTTTTTTCTACTGCGGAATCGACTTCATTTGAACATGGTAAGGATAGATTTCTCAAAGAAGCGAGAAGTCTTGTTAAGTTCAACTCAAATCCTGGAACTGTAGCAATATATGACTTTTTTGAGGCAAATGGAACTGCTTACATTATCATGGAATATCTTGATGGATGTAATATGAAGCAGTATATAAATGCAAACAGAAAGCCTCTTGAGTTCGATGTGCTGATTAGTCTTGCCGATAGCATATGTGATGTACTTACAGATGTACATGGAATAGGTCTGATACATAGAGATATCAGTACAGATAATATTTTCCTATGTAAAGATGGTACATTTAAGCTTATTGATTTTGGTGCTGTAAAACAGAGCCAGATGAATGATAAGGATAAATCAGCGACAGTTATTCTGAAGCATGGATACGCTCCAGTTGAGCAGTATTCAAAGGATGGAGTTATTGGTCCATGGACAGATATCTATGCGCTTGCTGCAACATTATATATCCTGTCTACAGGAAAACTTCCACCTGAAGCGGTTAATCGTACAATGAGAGATGATCTGGTTAATCCAAGAAGGATTAATCCTTCATTGCCGGACTATTTCTGTAATGCCCTTATGACAGCGTTACAGATAAAGCCTGAGAATCGTTTCCAGGATGCAGAGACCTTCAAAGAAGCCTTGAAGGGTAATATACCGGCAGGAAATATGCCGATTGCTGGAAACAATGCATATATGGGAAATGCACAAGCTGTAAATAATGTTACTTATCAGCCAGCCATGCAGTATAATACTATGTCAGGAGGCGGTATTCAAAATAGCGTCTCTCAGAATATGGGCTCTCAGGGTAATAATTCGGGTAATGGTGCTGGAAATGCTGCCGGTCAGGGAAATAAACAGATTAGTAGCAAAGTGATAATAATTGTAGCGGCTGTTGCACTTGTTATTTTCGGTGGGGGCCTGACACTTATTTTAGATAAAGTAATATCTGATCGAAAAACACCGACAACAGAGGCAGTAACTGAATCAACTACAGAAGTAGCCAGTGAAACTACAGAAGCTACTACGGAACAAGCCAGCGAAGAGCAAACAACAGAGGTGGCATCATCTGAGGAAGATACAGAGGCAACTACTACTGGTGATGAAGAATCTACAACAGAAGATCCGATAAAGGCTTCAGAAGAACTTGCAGAATTGAGTCGAACAATGAATGGCTATATGAAAGAAGATAGCGAAGCCACATATAAAGTTGGTGATACATGGGTGGTAGATAATAACTGGGAAGTTACTATTGATTCAGTTAAAGAAACAGATAAGAGAGACCCAGAAGACAATCCGAAAGCATACGACGAAGCAGTTTATGTTGTTGAATATACTTATAAAAACCTCGGTTATGTAGATCAAAATGGAATAATGGATGGACTGTATATTGTAATTGACTGGTACACCGAAGACTGTAAAGGCGAAGGTGGAACAAATTACTATCTGGAGGATGAGCATGAATATCCAAAGGAGATACAAGAAGGAGAAGTCTGCAAAGCAAAAACTACAATATCCTTTGCAAACAAAGGTCCATTCAAATTGTACCTTGAGGAATATGACAGCGAAGGAAATAAGCATGTCGTAACCTACGAGATGGAACCATAGGTTACTATTCTGAGTTAATCGTGAATAGTAGCAATCGTAAAAAAACGGGAAAAAATAAAAAAAGTTCTTGCATTTTACAGCACAGTCGTATATAATACGATTTGCGCTGTAAAAGCAGGCATAAATATTGGGGTATCGCCAAATGGTAAGGCAACGGACTCTGACTCCGTCATTTCAAGGTTCGAATCCTTGTACCCCAGCTCAGAGAAAATCCTCGATAGTGAAAGCTATCGAGGTTATTTTTTGGCTAAATTAGTGGGTTTGCAGGGGGTTATTGTTTTATTTCTAGCCTGATATTTCTATTATATTATAAAAGACTAATCAGCAAGATTATTCTTGTTAATATCCAAAATTACCACAAAATTATGATTGTGTTAGCATACGCGTTGTCATACGAAAGGTTCCTGAGGAGTTTCTTCAGGAACCTTTTGTAAATTAATTGTGGATTTTATTTTTTATCATTTCAGTGATACATGCTTTGGGAATGCGCCAGGTTCCGTGTTCGCATAAACGTATTCCCTTAAGTTCTCCTGATTCTAAAAGTTTGTAAATTCTAGTTTTTCCAGTCTTAAGTAGTTTTGCTGCTTCTGCTACAGATAGTATTTGGTCGATTTCATTTTCATAATTATTCATGTTTGTTACCTCCAATAAATTTTATA
>JAILEL010000429.1 GCA_024687845.1 Eubacterium sp. | reverse complement strand
AAGCATGGCAAATATACTCTCAAGCTTTAGTGACAGCTGATAACCTTCGATACTATCCACATTCTTCAGCTCTTCTCTTACCTCAGAAGCTCTGTCTTCAACTTCTTGTGGCAGTCCATCATAAGCCATCGGATGAATCTTTCTGAGATAATTCATTGCATAATCAAAGTCCGAAACCGCCTGTTTGCCTGTAATTTCTGAAAAACCGGAATTGGAATTTAGTTCCTTCACTCGTTTTGTATAAGTGTTCCAATAAGCATTAAACTGAGTTTCGAGAATCATGACAAGAATAATTATCACATCAAGTATGGCAAATGCTGCGTTTGATAAATATTTCTTCCATTTTTTTTGTTCTTTTGATAAATCTTCATCTGCCTGCATTGCCTGATGTTTCTTAATAAGGATTTCCCCGACTCTTACTGCTACAATCCAAAGAACCGTAAGCCCAAGGGCCAGCCATTCATTTACATCAGTAAGATAGATACTGACCGGAATCAGAGCAAGAACAAATATATGTATTAAAATATTAAGAATTATATGTAAGACCTTCACTTTTTTTACCTCTTAATCTAATTAGAACTCGGTTACATCTGCCTTCCCCATGCTTCTTCCCTTCAGGATAATAGTCGGAATCACAACCATAAGATTTGCAAGCAGGAATCCCTTCATACCAAGATCAGAGAAATAAGGAAGAAACTTTCCAGACGGAATATATATAAGTTCATTTAAAATGAACATCAGCGGTATCATGATTGCTGCTCCAATAAGACATGCCATAATATCCATGGTCAGAATCTCAGAAGCACATTTTCTGAATATCTCAAACTTCGACAATCCGATAGCTCTATACACTCCGAATTCATAGGTTCTTCTGATATATTGTCCTGTTATCACTGAATTAACTACTACAGAAAGAATAAGTGATATCAGAGCAATACCAGCCAGAAAAATCAATGCAAATGGCTCAAACTGCCTAGTTATTTCATTTCTGATAGGCTCCTCTATCTTTCCCTTTCTGTCTCCCAGAATACCCTGCAGGTAATCTCTCAGCTCCCGACCGGACATATTCTTACCGATTACATTTGCCCTTACAACATAACCTTCATCATGAACCACATAAAACAGAATAAAACTGTCATCATTGATAATTGCATCTAATGTATATTTTCCGGAAATGTTGTCGTCTACACTTGCGTCAACTATATCTCCCTTTTTCAGATCATGCTGTGTAGCAAGAGCTGACGACATTACTACTGATTTATCCTTTATATCGCTGTAATCACAACTTATTCCTAATTCTTCAAATGCTGTTTTCAGATCCTCCGGTGTATCAAATACATAGGAAACAGAACCCATTTCAAATCCAATTGTGGACATCCATGTTAATCCTCCATAGCCTCTTGCTGACCTTGGCATTACGATCAGATTATCATCTTTTTTTATATCTTCATAAAAGGACGTAAAATCGCTGTAATCCTCATCCGTTGATACTCCGGAAACCGTACAGAGCTTATCGGAATAAATCATCGCCTTATCCCAGAAATAATAAACACTGTTTATAAAATTTCCTCCAATAAAAAGGAAGGTAGTAAGTAACAGCATGAAAATGATTATAAACGACCTGCCTTTATTCTCTTTAATATAATATAACGCCGATAACGGTTTCATTTTATATCTCCTCAATTTGTTATGTAGCTTATTTCGAAGTTACTTTTTTATGAAGCACTTTTCTTTAAATAAACTTCTTCAGAATTGCTAATATTTCCGTCCCACATCTCTATAATCATATCTGAATCCTTCAGGATACTCCTGTCATGTGTAATCACAAGAACAAGTCTGTCCTCTGAGTACTTCTTCAGAATCTTCATAACATTGTATGCATTTTCATGATCAAGTGATGCAGTAGGTTCATCTGCAAATAAAACCTTCGGATCATTTATCATCGCCCTGGCTATCGCAACTCGCTGACACTGACCTCCAGACAGCTTTGCAGGTTTCTTCTTCAGTTCCCTATCTCCAAGTCCCAGCTCTTTAAGAAAATCTTCTGCCTTTTTCTTTGTCTCTGTATTTTTTCCTACAGCGGCCACAAGGACATTATCAAGTGCACTCATATAAGGAACTAGATAATGTTTCTGGAAAACGAATCCAAATTCGCGTCTTCTCAGTTTCTCTCTCTCGCTGTTATTTGCGGTAGTGATTTCAGCGCCATTATAGATTACGCTTCCATCAGTTGGCGTCTTAAGTGTTGATAGACAATACATAAGTGTACTCTTGCCACTTCCCGAAGGACCTATGATTCCCACAAGCCCTTTGTCAGGAAGTGTAAGGTCAAACCCCTTCAGAGCATAGAGTTTCTCATCTGTATTCATATCATAGATCATACTAATATTTTTAACTTCTATCATAATAGTTCCTTTCCAATTTTCTTATTTATCTACTCATTTATTTATTGTTATGTTTCCTCAATGGCATCGATTGTTTTAACCGAATTGATACTTATTAGAACAGGAATCTGAAGCAGTCCCATAATGAACACATATGAATCAATTAATTTTCCCATCTGGTCAATATATAACATCTTCGTCATAAGTCCCATAGGATCTATCAGACATGTTTTAAGGATAAATGCACCAGCCAAAGCCAACAGTATTCCGGATATAGTCCCTACTGAAAAGATGATCAGCATTTCCTTCATCATCATTCCATATATACTGCTTCTTCCATAACCAATAGATGCATACAGACAATACTCATTTATCCTGTTTCTCATAAATGAAATATATGCAACCAGTACTGAAATTATAAGAAATACTATTACAACTATATAAATAACTTTGATTACTGAATCTATAGTTTCACTAACATCTTTATTATAGTTTTTAACAGTTGCTACTCTGTCCATAATTTCATCTGCATCACCGGTAGTAATATTGAATTCCTTCAGAATCTTCTTCATGTCAGTATTATTTTCATCATTCAGGACCACAATATACCAACCAGTATTTGTAAATCCTCTTGGCGTTCCGACATTGATCATATAGTCTGATTCAATAACTCCGACTATCTTAAATGTTTGACCATACCATTTTTCTAAATACCATTGATTCAGTTCAAGACCCTGATTCTTCATAACAGTCTTATCAACCAGAACCTCTCCATCTCCCTTCGGTAAACGTCCTTCCACAAGAGTGGCATCCATATGCTTCAGAAAATCTGGTATCTGCTCCGGCTCCAGGAGCGGAGATTCATATGACAAGGAACCAACTACCGCATTATATCTGGAAGAAATAATCTGGGTATAAAATGCATCATCAATTCCCTGTTTTTTCTTTAGTTTTTCAATCAGCTCATTTTGTTTTTCATTATAAGCATCTGAATACTGCTCATCCGTTTCAAAGCTGTCCCTATCAAGACCATAAGCCTTGCCTGTAATCGACAAGTACGATACCTTCTTCGGAAGCTCCAGCTCGATTGGTTTAAAGCTTTCCACATTCGTCATAAGCAGAACATAAATCACATACATTACCATGAAAGAAAGCGCCAGAGAGATTGTCAAAACTCCAACCGTTTTTTTGTTATTCTTAATATATTTCCAGGCAGATAACCTGGTGTTCATTATATGCATTTGATTATTCCTTGTTACTATTCACGGTTAACTCAGAATAGTAACTATTCCTTTCATTTTAATATCTATAAACATCTATTCACGCTTAACAGAGTATCTAAGCTATGAACCAATAATACATCTTCTGTCATAAACTAAAAAGTGACCGCGGTCATATTTTCATAAGAAAAAGTATGACTACGGTCATATAATAATATATATTTTTACCCAAGGTCACTGCCCCTTGTGTGCCATATCATAATTAAATCAGCAACAAGGCCTATAATAACTGAAATTATATCAATTACCAAAAGAACAATTGATATACTTCTACTCTTTGAATCATTTAACTTGATTGATAGTGATAGGCCGTGAGCCAAGAATAAAATATCCAAAAGAGAAGGTATCTTGAATATTATATTCATAAATATATAAAACAGAAAAGTGAATGGAATAAACAGACCAAACATATTATTAACATAATTTTTCCAAAATAAGTACGAGACGACCAGCCCACCATATAGAAGTACATAACATATAATCGAAAAGATTAAAAGTCTCTTAGTTTTTCCAGACATATCATATGTATTATTCCCCATAAATTCTTTTCTCCTACTCTATTATTTTTATCAGTAAATTTATATACTGACTTTGGTACTTTAACTTTTGCTTTTGGATGAATTCCTTTAAATGCATTCTTTCCAATATTTTATCACATTACCACCTATAACTTTACCCTTTTTCTATAAAAAAACAAAAGTGGGTGTCACACTTGGTGTGGCACCCACTAACTATATTATTATAATTTATCTTCCTTGAGAATATTTCTCCGCATTTTCCACTAAAGACCAGTGATCAGTTTTATAATTATCCAATACTGAAAAAGTGTACTCTCCATCTTCCATGCGGATCTCGTATGAAAGATAATCCAAATCATTTTCTTTAATTACATTCCCATTAAAATATAAGACTGAATCCATTTTTTGTTCCCCCCATATACTTTTCTTATTTTCTGCATTTGCAGATTTTTCCCAACAGAAGTTATTGTAACACAAATTGGAGATTTGTACATATGATTTCTTTTATCGATTGCTGCATATCTCATCTGATTTAATATCACGGAGATATCATTTTTTTAAGCAAATTTGAGAGCCTGTCCATTCGTGCCAACTTGGCACGAATGATATTTGAGCATAAAATATTAGCATTTATCATCATAATTTCATCGCACATTTTTCAATTTTCAGCGCATTCGATCAGCTATTTTCAATGTCAAAGTGATCCACATAGCTTTCCAATGCGCATGATTTATACATGTTTTCGATGTCTTTTGTAGCGTAAGCTTCAGCAAAGGCTTTTGCAGCATCTTCGGGTGAATTAAATCCTGAACCCTCTTTTTTCATTTTAGAAGTATGCATGAACATAACGACAATCAGTACACCCAATGCCAAAATAACGATCATTGAAGCAACCAGAGCTACCCATAACCCGTTGGTCGATTTTTTCTTAATTTGAATATTGGATTCGGAAGATTTTGGTATACCACGTTTAACGTATAA
>JAILEL010000419.1 GCA_024687845.1 Eubacterium sp. | reverse complement strand
TTCGTGCTTGCTTTCAAGCATTACATCATATCTGTCCATACCTACGATATTCCTTACAACTGTATTAAACTGATAACCCCAGTCAGCGCCAAGCATGTTATATGTATTCCATCCGTTGGTTGTTTTTGCCTGATGCTTCTTGTTGTTAACGAACGATGTACAGTCATGCGTAAACAAAACACTATATCCTTCATCAATATACTTCTTTATCGCCTTGGCTACGATCTCACCATTATCTCCGCTCATTGAATCATACATATCCTTATATCCAAGTACAAGCATATTGTAATTATTCTTAAAATACTCATAGAACCCTTCATCGGTCTTTTCAGCTATTTCACTTAGACCAACCAGTTGTTCTGTTGTCATTGATTTAATATTGACGGTAAACGGAACATATTCGGGATCTGTGATCAATTTATAAAACTGTGAATTATGATCAGCATAATCTGCTGCCATATCCCAATTATCGTCGCCGGCCTTAAGCTGCAGGATATTTATGACTTTCTCATTATTTCTTACTGCATAATACCCACTGACATTAGTTCTTCTGTATGGATTTCCTATCTGACTGACTTTAAGTCTCCATGGCAGACATCCTACAAATGATCCTGACAGTTTACATCTTGCCTCATATTCATGACCTGAAGTGAGCTCATAAACCGCCATTCCATTTTCATCAATTCCTGCTTTGGGAACAGGCGTATTATTTGAACTGAAGTCCTTAAGATCCGAAAACATAACACCTTCGTTAGTCGGTGAGTATTTTCCATCGGCATTAATATCGATATATAATCCTATCGTATACTTTGCAGTGACCGAAGCAGAGCCCTTATTATCGATCTTAAACTTATAATAAGCATAGTAATGTCCATCACCACTCTTGTCCGCTTCACCCAGATAAACGGTAGAATACATTGAAGTCTTCGATCTCTCATCCAGCATTTCTATTGTCGGCTTTCCAAGATTTAAAACATACCAATTGAAGACATTTGCCGGCGTATATGACTGTTTAAATACGTTCTTATCCGAATACTCGTCAATAAGCCATTTTGTGGCCTCATACATATATGATGAATTATCTACTGTACATTCATTTATACTTCCTTTTCTTGAACTTGTATCGTAGCTCGAATAAAAACCATCAGCAAGTATTATAGGATAACCTGCCCTGGCAAAATCCTTAAGAGCTTCACATTTTTCCTTGGTTATATCATTTCCGTTGTATCTTGTACGATAGAGACTGTAATTATAGTCGCCATTGGATTTTCTGATGGTATTCCCATTAGCGTCCTTGCTATAACCCATATTGGGATCATTTGTCATCGTAATGTAATCCCACGATTTACCATATCCATCCTTCGTACCATCGGTGGTTTCTAGCCAAGTATACTCAGGTGCCTTATCTGTTCCCCCCGTCCTAATTTTAAGCGATCCACCGGTTGTATCTGTCATATATGTCATATCGCCGACATTACAATATACGAGACCATCCATATTATCATCATTGAAGTCTGTAATAAGCACTCCAGTTTCTTTTGCAAGTCCCTTATTTACATCATTTTGTGTTGAAATCCTATGATGATATCCCCCATAAGTCTCTTCAACATTATAATTTGTTTCATAATGTCCCTGTTCCGGTATGATTCTATATTGTTCTACATAATATGAATAGTTATCATTCCACCAAGGATCTCCATAAATCGATCTCCAACCACGATAATAATACTCTCCCTCTGTTGCTTCATACAAAATATTTCTTTGACTGCGTCCGATTTCAACCCAATTTTTCCCATTCCATTTTGCTGCATTTTTGTCTTGTGTCCAATTGGGTGTATGCCATACAGGATTCGCCTCTATACTTGCCTGTACATCCACAACATACTTCTCAACACCTACTGACTTACCTCCGGTATTCATTCCGATATAAATAAGATCATATTCTGCATTTATATCTTCAATGTGCCCTATATACTCTGCAGTAGTCATCTGAGTAAGCTTTATCTTAAGTCCATACTGTTTTATCAGTGTGCGTTCCTTAGCA
Organism: Eubacterium sp.; assembly: GCA_024687845.1. Next base: position 1,163 of record JAILEL010000419.1, on the reverse strand, counting down.
GGCTTGTCCTTGTAATATAATTCACCCTCATAAATGACATCATTTCCATCATCATCTTTTGTCAGGAGTTTGTTATACTCTTCACTGCCTTTTGAATAAATCTTAAGAAATTCAGGATCATCCTTTACATCTTTATTTTCTACCGCAAGATCAAAACTATTGACAGGTTCTAACTCAAGAACATGCACTTCACCTTTGCCTTCCGCAACACGGGCAGTCCTGTAACCGATTATATATCTTATAGCCGTTGCTTCTGAAACCCAGTCATGAATAAGTGGCTTATTCTTAAGGCTAAAATCCGCCTCTCTATACATCTTATCATTTGCTATTTCAAGCGCCACTTCCGAAAATCCTGCATCAACTTCACCATTCGGGAACTTTTTATCAAAAGTAAGATTCAAAGCATTAAGATTTTGCGACCCAATACCGATACCTTCCGATTTTCTGTTATATATGTAAACACTCTTATTCACATAATGGAAATCATTGTCCGAAATCGTTGCAATATTATTATAAGAAACATAATGGAACGGTGAAAATATCGTACCAAACATATTACCGGACGAAAATTCATCCTCCATACCGTAAACAACCGAATTGTATCCTGTTGTATCTTTAAGCATCAGTGTATATGCAAGATTATAGGCAAGCGAATCTCCCATATTAGTATAAAGTGTAGCTTCGTCTGAGATAATCTTATGATCCACAATTACCGGTGTGTTATATTTTGCCACCCTATTTATTATCTGAGTATACACGTATGGCGTTATATCATGATCCACTCCCGCACTGTATTGCGTAAAGCCAGCCTTACTACTAATTCCACCCGCGATGCAATAAGAACTATCACCAGCCATCAGTGCAATAAGCCTATACCTGTAAACACCATTATTCTTTTCGGCGATATCGTATTCTGTGACTTCGGAAGCTTTCATCGTTTTTACATTTAACTTAAGTTTTCTTCCGGTATCTTCTGCTTCAGTATTAACATCATAAGGATAACAGTCCCTGTCAAATACAAAACGTTTGAACCACTCTTTATTCTCTATTCCGTATCTGTAATATATCCTGTCCCCTTTTATTCTGTATACAGTACCATTATCTTCATTACTCAGCCATTTAAAGTTTCCTTCATATTTAGAATACTCATACAGGAAATAACT
>JAILEL010000371.1 GCA_024687845.1 Eubacterium sp. | reverse complement strand
TGAAGATAAGACCAAGGGCGGGCATGTTCTGGGAATGAGTGTTGACTCTGCTGATGTAGCCTGGGACTACACAGATGGTTTTGATATGATACTTCCGGATAATGAGAATTTTGAAGGCTTTGATTTGACGGTTGATCAATCAGAAGATATCAAGAAAGTTGAGAAGAATGAAGATACTGAGGTTGAAGAAAAAGCTGCATCGAACACAGATGCTGATAAGGTTGAAATAACCTATGCAGAGGATGGAACTAAACTGTCAAATGATGCTTCTGATTTTGTGCTTCTGAGTGAAGCAGTTCCTGATGCTATTCTGGAAATTCGTTACTATTCAACCTATAACTTTGTCGGTGATAGGATAGATGGATATGAAGAGCCGGTTGCGCTTCTTACTTCTGAAGCGGCAGAGAAGCTTGAGGAAGTAAGTAAGGAACTTCAGGAAAAGGGTTACAGGCTCAAGATTTATGATGCATATCGTCCTCAGATGGCAGTTACAAACTTCGTAAAGTGGGCTGAAGATGTTGATGATACAAGGATGAAGGACTACTTCTATCCTGAACTTGACAAGTCAGTTTTATTCGATCAGGGATATATAGCTGAACATTCGGGACATAGCAGAGGAAGTACCATTGATCTTACTTTGTTCGATATGAGAACAGAGAAAGAAGTGGATATGGGTGGTACATTTGATTACTTCGGAGAGCTGTCTCATCCTGATTATAAAGACATAACAGAGGAACAGTATAACAATAGAATGATACTAAGAGAAGCTATGATGAATCATGGATTTAAACCACTTGAAGAAGAGTGGTGGCATTTCACTCTTGAGAATGAGCCATATCCTGATACATATTTTACGTTCCCTGTCAGTGAAGATAGTGTAGATTAAAGGTTAAAATGGGGAAATAATGACTTTAATGTTAAGGATATAAATGAAGAAAATAAGACGGTAATTATTGCGGTACCTGTTAACTCTGTTTCTTTTAAAGATCACGAGCTTATGGTCTGTTTTATGGAGATAGAGATGGATGAAATGCTGCAGGGTGTTTCTGTAGCATCTGACGAGTCAAATACCACATATTGTAATCTGTATTCTTCTGAAGGAATAGCTCTGAGTAACAAAGTCCTTAGTGGACAGGCAAATGTTAATAATCTTTTTAAAGCACTGGAGATAGCAAAGTTTGATAAGGATTATTCTCTGAAACAGGTAAAAAAAGATTTTGAAGATCATAAGAGAGGTGTAATCACATTTAATTATAATGGTATACAGGAAACCCTTACATATGTCCCGATTGAAGGGACAGACTGGATGCTGACATATCTTATAAGGGAAAATGTAATCAGTGAACGTATAAAGTCCATATAGGATGCTACGATACTTAGAAGTATCATTCAGTCATGCCTGGCTACGGCGATTCTACTTATTATGTTTCATATAATAGCAAGGCAGATGCGCAGTAATGCAAATCTTGTTCTTGAAAAGGAAACTGCTGAGACAGAGAACCGTATTAAGCAGGCAGAACTGGAAAACAGACTTTCTCTTCAGGAAGAATTGCTTAATCAGGAGTCAGACATCCGGAGGACAGAGAGGATCATATAGTTCATGCTGTAGGTGCATGCTTTGTAAATGTAGACAGTGAAACAAGAAAAACCATGGAACAGAGCAGGGCTTTACAAGAAGCACTTTCCGCAGCCGAACAGGCCAATAAGGCAAAAAACAACATTCCTTTCAAATATGAGTCATGAGATACGTACACCGATGAATGCTATCATTGGTTTGAACAGTATAATACTCAATGATTCTGAAATAAGTGATAAGGTACGTGAGCATTCTGAGAAAATTGGTACCAGTGCAAATCATCTTCTTGGAATTATTAATGACATACTTGATATGTCTCGTATAGAATCAGGCAGAATGGTGGTAAAAAAAGAAGAGTTTTCGTTTTCTAAAATGCTGGAACAGGTTAATACCATAATCGGAGGACAGTGTAAGGATAAAGGACTTGAGTATGAGTGCCATATGAAAGGTGATGTAGATGACTACTACGTTGGAGACGATGTAAAGCTTCGACAGGTACTCTTAAATATTCTTGGAAATTCAGTAAAGTTTACACCGGAAGGAGGAAGAATTTCTCTTCTGGTTGAAAATATAAATCACTATGATAAAAATGTCACTCTTCGATTTACCATGATAGATAATGGTTGTGGGATGAGTGAGGAATATCTGCCACATTAGTTTGAACCATTTACTCAGGAAGATGCTCTGGTGGCAAACAAGTATGGAAGTACGGGCTTGGCATGCCTATAACCAAGAGTGTGGTGGAACTGATGAATGGTCATATTGATGTTGAAAGCAGGAAGAATGTTGGGAAGACATTCATAGTTACAGTAACTCTTCACGAGTCAGAGAAAGAAAAGGATGAACTGACTAAAGGAGAGATAGACGCACACGATATAAGTGTTCTTGTTATCGATGATGATGCAATTGCCTGTGAGCATGCAAATGTAGTCATGGGTCAGGTCGGAATAAAGTGTGAAACAGTTACATCCGGTCAGGAAGCTACTAAAGCTATACGTGCACTGGAGAGAGACGATGCAAAAACAATTCCTATCAAAGCGCTAACAGCTAACGCATTTGATGAAGATGTTCAAAGGAGTCTCCAGGCTGGGATGAATGCACATCTAAGTAAACCGATAGAACCGGATGTATTATTCAAAACACTGGAGGATTTAATATAGGAATACTCTAATAAAAAAGTATAGAAATATCCTAATAAAATTTATTGACATGCATATAAGTCATATGTTATATTTTAATTGACCGACAACCTGTCGGTTTAACCGGTTGAAATATGAAAGGTTCCAAATATATGAGAATCGTAAAATCTGCTGATGAAAGAAAAAATGAAATACTTGATGTAGCAGAACAGTTATTTGCTGAGAAAGGTTTTGATAATGCCAGTACAAACGACATAATCAAGAAGATAGGAATAGCCAGAGGTACACTATATCATCACTTCAGTTCAAAAGAAGAAATACTTGATGCTATTGTAGAGAGAATGATCAATACAAGTATTGCACGTTCACGGACAATAATAAGAGATAAAAGCATTCCACTTCTTGAAAGACTTACAGGTGCATTTCTATCACTGAATATTAATTCAGGAGCCGGTGTAGAGGTACTTGAACAGATACATAAGCCTCAGAATGCACTTCTTCATCAGAAGACGCAGGAGAAACTCCTCGGAGAGGTCGTACCACTAATAGCAGAGCTGATTGAAGAAGGGAACAAATGTAAAATGTTTCATTCAAAGTATCCTTTGGAGGCAGCGGAGATGATTATTATCTATTCCAGTGCGCAGTTTGACAGTTTATCAGATGTTTCACCTCAGGATAAAGATAATAAGATAAAGGCATTCATCTATCATACAGAGAAAATCCTCGGAGCAAAAGAAAAAAGTCTTGAAGAAGCAATTATGAATATAATCCTAAAAGATTTATAAAAATATATATGGGGTCCCTGACCCCAATATATTTTACGTCTGTACCGACAACCTGTCGGTGTGGACGGCGTAAAACTGTTCACCCAGGGTTTGATTACGAAGTAATCTCGGCTGAATAATTCCTAGTATAGAGATTTCTAATTAATTGGACTCTAAACTTGCCTGTTTTCCAGAATAGCACAGCACCAAAAGCCTCGGAATAGCCCACTATTCCTGCGTTTTTGATACTGCACTCTCTGAAAAACATTCTGCGTTTATAGTCCAGTTAATTAAGAAACACTATACTAGGGGATTATGCTTCTTTAATAAGAAAGGAAAACTATGGAAAAATCAAATTATAAAAAGTTTCTCCTTCTATGGAGTGGAGAATTCATTTCATCAATAGGTGGCGGACTGACAAGCTTCGGTCTAAGTGTCTATGTATTTCAGAAAACCGGAAGTGCAGCCAGTACTGCACTGGTAGCTCTGCTTGCCTTTTTGCCGGTTCTTCTGCTCAGTCCTATAGCAGGAGTACTGGCGGACAGATATGACAGATGTCTTCTGATGATGCTGGGTGACGGGATGTCAGGATTAGGACTTATATACATACTTATATGCATGTTTACGGGTGAAGCAAAGCTGTATCAGATATGCATAGGCGTGCTTATCAGTGCTGTCTTTTCTTCCCTTCTTGAACCTTCTTACAGAGCTACAGTTACTGATATGCTAACTAAGGATGAATACTCAAAGGCGAGCGGTATGATGAGTTTGGCAGGCAGTGCCAGATATCTTATTTCACCTATGCTGGCAGGTATACTTCTGGGCGTAAGTGATGTAAAGCTTCTTCTCATCATAGATATATGCACCTTTGTACTTACTGTAATCTGCACAGCAATCGTAAGGAAAAGCAGACTTTCAAAGCATACTAAAACAAATGAATCCTTTATCGAGAGCTTTAAGGCAGGGTGGGAAGCTATAACTGAGAAGAAGGGTATATTTATACTTATAGTCATATCTTCAATTATTACCTGTTTTATGGGAGCAATGCAGATTCTTGTGGAACCTATGATACTGGATTTTGAAAGCAGTAAGGTTCTTGGGATTTCAGAAACAGTTTGTGCAAGCGGAATGCTTTGTTCGAGTATAATCATCGGAATAGTTGGTATTAGGAAGAATTTTACAAGAGTGTTAAGTATCTCTCTGGCTATGTGTGGTCTGGCAATGATAGGCTTTGGTTTTAAGGAAAATATACGTCTTATATGCGGTTTCGGCTTCATGTTTTTCTTTATGCTTCCCTTTGCCAACAATTGTCTGGACTATATGACCAGAACAAATATTGAAGCCACTAAGCAGGGCAGAGCATGGGGACTTATAAGCTTTCTCTCGCAGATAGGATATGTATTTGCATATGGGGGAGCAGGACTTCTTGCAGATAAGATAGCAGAGATAAAACATATAGGAGTAGGAAGAGGCGCGGCAATGGTAATAATGATTTCAGGTGCATTACTCTGTGTTATGGCGCTTTCGATTTTAAGGTTCAGATCAATCAGGGAGCTTGAAAAAGGAGAAGTAAATGATACGACGACTGATAATAAATGATTTTAAGTCTAACAAGCTTATAACCATATCTACATCCATATTCATGGCGGTTACTGCAATGATGCTTGGACTGTCTGTATTTCTTTTTGCAACACTTTATTCGTCTGTTACATCCCTTATGATAAAAGCAAAAACGCCGGATTTCCTGCAGATGCATACAGGCGAAATCTCAGAAACAGAAATATGTGAATTTGCAGAAAGAAGATCTGATGTAGAGGAAATGCAGATATGCGGATTTCTGAATCTGGAAAATGGACAGATAAGCATTGGAAATAAATCCTTTGATAATAATATGCAGGATAATGGACTGTTCATTCAGAGTGACAAGTTTGATTATCTTCTTGATTCAGATAATAACGTAATTGAAGTTTCTCCGGGTGATGTATATGTTCCGGTAGCTTATAAGAATGAATATGATATAAAGCCTGGCGATGAAATGCTTATAGGTGAAGAAAAGCTTAGAGTTGCGGGATTTATGCGGGATTCTCAGATGAATTCCATGATGGCGTCATCTAAGAGATTTCTTGTAAATGAAGTGGATTATGAAAAGCTTCGATATCTTGGAAGTGAAGAATACCTGATAGAGTTTAGGCTTAAGAAAGGCTGCGATATAGGCGATTTTTCCACGGCATATAAGGATGCGGGGCTTCCGGGAAATGGACCAATGGTAACATTTCAGTTGATTAAACTGATGAATGCGCTTTCTGACGGAATAATGATAATAGTTATACTGCTTGTTGCATTTGTTGTGCTATATATATCGATTATGTGTATCAGATATATCATTTTGACTCAGCTTGAAAAAGATAAGCGTGAGATAGGGATGTTAAAGGCTGTCGGAATTGCAAGACAAGATATAAGAAGACTATATATTTCCAAATATTTGTTGCTTTCTATGATAGGTTGTTTAGTGGGAATTGTTTTGGCTCGGATTATAGCTGTGCCTCTTGGTAGAAATATGAAAGAACTCTACGGAGAACCGGATAATACACTGCTTATATATATTCTTATGTTTGCAGGAGCATTTCTGGCTGAAGCAATCATTCTTCTTTCAGTAAGACGTACACTTCGAAAAACTGAGAAGATTTCAACAGTTGCAGCGCTATTGGGACGCAATGAATCAGGGAGAAGAAATTTTTGGAGACCTATCGCTATTCTTGTTATGGCAGTTGTGTTCATGATGATGGTTCCGGACAGTATGAAAAAAACACTGGCTGATCCCGAATTTGTCAGATATATGGGAATAGGAAACAGTCAGATTCGTATAGATGTTCGTCAAAGTCAGGATATCGAAGGCGTGTCGGATGGTCTGTATAACCGAATTGTGGATGACAGCCATGTTGATAAGTGCTGTATTATGAGAACAGGCTCCTATAATGTATCACTGCCAGATGGAAGAGACTATAATCTGATACTGGAAAATGGTAATCATAGCATATTTCCTGTTAATTATACGGAAGGGACATTTCCTCAAAATGAAGAAGAAATAGCGCTTTCCATTCTCAGTTCAGAGGAGTGTGGTCTTGGAGTTGGAGATACTATCACTATTTATAAAAAAACTTCAGATGGAGAGCTTAAACAAAGTAAATGTGTCATATGCGGGATTTATTCAGACATAACAAATGGGGGAAAGACTGCGAAGGGCTGCATTAATGATGATACAGCAGTTATATGGAGTGTTATGTATGTTTCGCTTAAAGAAGGTGTTTCACCTGATAAATGGATAGCAGAATATATGGGAGAAGGAACATCAGCTAATGAGAATATAAAGATTGCTGAAATATCGGAATATATCGAGGGAATGTATGGACAGACTATATCCGGTATAGGAAATGCATCCTTGATGACCAAATTAGTGGCGTCGGGAGTTATCATAGTTGTTATTCTTCTGTTAATGCGTCTTTTGCTCTGGAAAGAAAGAAGTGAGAGTTCACTTAAGAAAGCCTTGGGACTTACGACGGCTGCTATACGCATAGATTATATGAAAAAGCTGATCAGATATCTGATTATCGGAATAATTCTTGGAATCCTTTCAGGACTGATATTTGGCCCAAGACTGGTGGGGGCTCTACTAGGGTTTATGGGAGCAAAAGGATTTGAATTTACCCTTAATCCTGTATCCACATTTGTGGTAGTACCGGTTATAACATTTTTATCTGCCGGACTGGCGGCAGTAGTAAGCCTTAAGGAGATAAAGAGTATAAAAGCATTTGAATGTCTTAACACAAGACAATAATGGAGGAACGCTATGTGTGAAATTCTTAAAGTTAAAGATATAAAAAAGGATAATATACTTAAGGGAATAAGTTTTAGTATGGCTGAAGGTGAAATGATTGCGGTGATGGGTCCCTCTGGTTCTGGTAAATCAACACTTCTATATAATGTATCGGGAATGGACCAGGCGTCTTCCGGAGAGGTATGGCTGGGAGGTACAGAAATAGTAGGTCTAAGTGAAGATGATAAAGCACGACTCAGACTTCATCGGATGGGGTTTGTATTTCAGATGATGAATATGCTTTCAAATCTGAATATAATAGATAATATCGTTTTTCCGGCTGTTTCTTCAGATAAGAAGAATCAGACAGAGTATTATGAAAGGGCTAGGACTCTGATGGAAAAACTAAATATAGAAAGCCTTGCAGAGAGAAAGATAAAGGAAGTCTCCGGAGGAGAATTACAGAGAGCATGCATATGTCGGAGTATGATACTTAAGCCGGAAATCATTTTTGCAGATGAACCGACTGGTGCACTTAACCAGACTGCAACAGCAGAGGTAATGGATGCATTTCTGGGCATAAATCGTGAAGGTACAACTATAATGATGGTTACACATGACAGTAAGGTTGCAAGTATGTGTGAAAGGATTCTTTATATGCTGGATGGGGAGATTAAAGGAGAACTAAAGCTGGGCAAATACGAAGAAGCTGATG
>JAILEL010000370.1 GCA_024687845.1 Eubacterium sp. | reverse complement strand
TTCATCAAGTCTTCTGTTAGTCTCATTAATGTCGTCAGCTTCAGGAACAAGATCCACATCATGGAAGCAATAGTACTCTATACCAAGCTTCTGCATGAACTCGATACCCGCATCAACCTTAGCCTTTGCATGCTCCATAGTACCTTCTTCTGCAGCGCCGAATCTTTTGTCGATAGTTCCTCGACCGAACATATCAACACCATTTGCTCCAAGGTTATGCCACCATGCCATCGCAAAAGGCAGATGCTCCTTCATCTTCTTGCCAAGTATTACTTTCTCCGGATCATAATACTTGAAAGCAAAAGGATTCTTGCTGTCTGGACCCTCATACTTTATTACGGGTACATTACTGAAAATCTCACTCATTTAAACACCTCCACTTAGTTAGAAAATTATAATAATTATTATATATATCTAACTATATCATCTTTTCTTCGTAATGTCACCATCATTTTTTAATTATATTCCACATTTCGTTACTATTCACAGTTCATGAGATAATATATTTTAATTCATTTGTCAATATGAAAACAACCGATTGAGAGCATTGCTCTCAATCGGTCGTTCAGGCTTTTGAATATTATTGTTTTTTATTGTTAGGGTCTATATATATTTTTTAATAATTATTATTTTTTTACGTTAAATGCATCCATCTGAGGATATACTGCTGAAGCACCAAGTTCTTCTTCGATTCGGAGCAGCTGATTATACTTGGCAACACGCTCTGAACGGCTAGGTGCACCTGTCTTGATCTGACAAGTATTAAGTGCAACTGCGAGGTCAGCGATAGTGGTATCTGCTGTTTCTCCAGAACGATGTGATGATATAGCTGTGTATCCTGCTTTATGAGCCATCTTGATTGCTTCAAGTGTCTCTGATACAGAACCAATCTGGTTGAGCTTGATAAGTATAGAATTAGCAGCACCAAGCTTAATACCCTTAGACAATCTCTCTGTATTAGTAACAAAAAGGTCATCACCTACAAGCTGAACCTTATTGCCGATTCTTTCTGTCATTCTCTGCCAGCCTTCCCAGTCCTCTTCATCAAGTCCGTCTTCGATAGAGATTATAGGGTACTTATCTACAAGAGCCTCCCAGTGAGCGATAAGTTCATCAGATGTAAATTCCTTGCCAGACTTAGGCTGCTTATAGAAGCCCTTACCCTTCTCACTCTTCCACTCTGAAGAAGCGGCATCCATGGCAATCATAAAATCCTTTCCTGGCTCGAAGCCTGCTGCCTTGATTGCTTCAAGAATCTTCTCGATTGCTTCTTCATCACTCTTTAACTGATTAGGAGCAAATCCACCTTCATCACCTACTGCTGTAACGTCTCCCATTTCCTTGATCAGACTTCTGAGCTTATGGAATACTTCTGCACACCATCTAAGAGCTTCCTTAAATGATGGAGCACCAACAGGCATGATCATAAACTCCTGTGTGTCAACAGCGCTATCAGCATGGGCACCACCATTTAGAATATTCATCATAGGTACAGGTAACTTATTCCCTTGTACACCACCGAGAAACCTGTAAAGAGGGATATCGAGAGCAATTGCTGCTGCACGAGCCGCTGCGATAGATACTGCAAGTATTGCATTTGCTCCGAGATTAGACTTATCCTTTGTTCCATCTGCCTTGATCATAGCTGCATCTACTGCATACGTATCAGATGCATCAAGTCCTACAAGTACATCATTTATTGTTGTATTTATATTCTCGACAGCCTTCTGAACGCCCTTACCCAGATAGCGGTCTTTATCGCCATCACGAAGTTCAAGTGCTTCAAATTCTCCTGTTGATGCTCCACTTGGAGCTGTTCCTCTTCCAACAGTTCCATCGATGAGATAAACCTCTGCCTCTACTGTAGGATTTCCTCTAGAATCAAGTATTTCTCTACCGACTACTTTTTCAATTTCCAGATACATTTTTGTCTCCTTCCTGAAAATATTTAATGATATAAATATGGGATGAGTAATTATATAGCAAAAGCTTATTTATCCCTATCACAAGATCATAAGAAAGAAAAACCATATGACTTACTCACCCCAATTTAAGCTAGTTAATCAGATGTTGCTATTCAAGGTTAACTCAAAGTGCACTTTATGCAAGTGCAGCTCCCAGATCCTTGCACTCTTCAAGAGCCGCATCATCCGGAGCGTTATTTGCCATAACACCGTCATTAACAAGAGCAGCCCCAGCACTGTCACATCTATCCTTCCAGTCTCTCATCCACTGACCATCTCCCCAGCCATAGGAACCGAAGATACCAATCTTCTTTCCTCCGAGAGATGTTTCAACTGAAGCAAACATAGGCTCAAATTCAGTCTCTTCAAGAACCTCTGCTCCCATTGCTGGACAACCAAAGGCGATAGCATCATACTCTGAAACATTTGCAGCTGAGAACTCGCCAGATCCCAAAATTGTAACTTCTGCTCCCTTTGCCTTAGCACCCTCTGCTACCGCATTTGCCATTGCCTCAGTATTACCTGTGGCACTCCAAAAAACTACTGCTACTTTACTCATATTAATTCCTTTCCAGGGACAAGCCCTTATATATTATATTTTTAACCTTCTCAAATTTCGCGCATATTAGTTATATGAAACTATTGAGAATTAGTTATATCTAACCACTATGTTATATCATACCGCTATTCATATTTCAAGCGGAAAATATATAAAAGAGTCTGTTTTATACCAGACTCTTTTCATGTGAACTCCTATTTAAAAACACCATCCGTCTTTATTAACTGAATCAGGCCGTTTATAGCCTTATTCAAATGCTTGTCCTTATGGACAATCACCTGTGAGTATATACGAAAAGCATTTCCTTTCCAAGAAAGTCTTTTCAGCGCCCCATCACTAAGTTCCTTCTCAGCAGCCATATCCGGTATAAATGTAATGCCGTGTCCATTCTTTGCAAACTGTTTTAAGACTTCTTTACTGCTTGTTTCTACTTCTATCTGTGGTGTAACTCCGCATTCCAAAAGATCAGCAACCAGCATATGCCTGAAATTACAATCATGACCTGTCAGTAGAAGAGGAATCCCCTCTAGATCCGCTTCACTTATTCTGCTTTTTACCATAGAAAAGTCAGGTGCTGCATAGAATCCCAAAGTTTCTTTTTTCTTGTATATAACATTTACCGATTCATCCTCTATGAGTGGATTAATCGTATAAACCATATCCAATTCTCCACTCGCTAGTTTCCTGGAAATATCCTCATGATTAATAAACTGTATTCTTATTTCCATCTGTGGAAAATTCGTTTTGTACTCCATCAAAACTTTTGGAAGTCGGCTTATGCACAGCGTTTCAGAAACTCCCAGCTTTAAAACTCCCGACGTATTTTCTTCATCTGAAACCTCTAAATGTATCTCCCGCTCAAGCTGCAGAATTCTCTCTGCATAGCTGACAAGCCTTTCACCTGCTGATGTAAGTGTAATAGTTTTTCCAAGTCTCTCGAAAAGTGGACATCCTAGTTCATCCTCTAACTGCTTGATCTGCATCGTTACAGTAGACTGTGCATAACCAAGACTATTTGCTGCAGCAGAAAAACTGTCCTGTTTAGCTATTTCCAAAAATGTATTTAACTGTGTAATAGTCATAACTCACCCTTTCAGTTTTTTTGAATATTATATTCATTTATTTCAATTTTACTGATACTAAGATTGATGCTATTATACATTTAAATCAAAGCTAACGCAACTGCTAAAAAATCAGGAGGATTATAAAATGAACGAATTATGTATGATAATCAAAGAAACTGTAAGACCAAACTTCTTAAATATCCGTACTTCTATACAGACATATGACAGAGATGCACTTTGCTGCGGCGCACCTTGCTGGAGATGGGCATACCACGCTCTTCATTCTGCAGATAAATGGTTTATAAATCCTTTTGTATATAACGAACCTGAATTTCACGAAGAAGGAATGGATAATCCAGATAATCCTACCAGTGTCGTTCTCACAGATGAAGATCTGCTGAGTTACCTGGATCAAATAGAAGAAAAGACTTTGAAGTATATAGATTCACTTACAGATGACATGCTTTATGAAAAACCAGAGAACTGTACATATACCAGAATGGAGCTGGTCCTTCGTCAGTTCAGACATTTATCTTTCCATACAGGTATGCTGAACGGACAGACTGCTATAGAGAAAGGTTCATTTCCTGTATGGGTTTCTGATATGGATAAATTTATCGATGATGGAATTCTTTTCGGAAGATACAGAAAAGGTCACGCCTCAGAGGATCCTACATTAAAAACGCTCTAACATAACAAAAGCCCCAACGTAAAAGGGCTGGGGGGTTAAGATTTTATCCATTCATTGATAGTTGATTGAATATGCTCATCGAGATCAATACGACTCTTGCGACATTCCTTTACAAAACCTTTCGTCTCACTGTAAAGGTGTGGAAGGATTAGATCAGTGAAATCCCGGATGAAGCAGTTTCACCATGGATTCTGGAAAAATCAATCCCCTGGTATCCCATTACTTCTTTATT
>JAILEL010000359.1 GCA_024687845.1 Eubacterium sp. | reverse complement strand
TACACTGTTCTTATTGATACCGTTTATCTTGAGAATCCATTCGATAAGATAAATCCGTTCTTTGCTATCAGAGCACTACAGAGCATTGAAAATCAGGCTATTTACGAAGCACTAAATGAGAAAAAATGAAAAGGAACTGGTATTTGCAGATACCAATTCCTTACAAGTGATAACCAAAAATAATTTGATTACCATTTTCGCAAAAAATATTATATCAAATTATAATCTGATTATCATCATAATTTTCATTTTTTCTTCTTTAAGTAATGAATAATAAAAGGAGAAAAACTATGTCTAATTTAGCTAAGGATATTGAAAAGCTGGAAGCAGAAATCGAAAGACTTCATGAGTATGAAAAGCTGTTCAATAAAGCTGTTAAAATCACCTTTGGTTATGACTCAAAAGAAATCAGAAAAATCCTCAGAGATTACACCAAGAATAACGTAGATTCTGCCAGGGGATAAGCACTAAAAACATAGCAGGTTTCTTGCTATGTTTTTGTGCTGTAAGGGGCTTATAGCCCCTTGCTATTTTGAACAGTATTACTGTTCAAAATAGTGCCAAGGTAAGTAATAAAAATAAGCGACTATGGAGCTTGTTTTTTATTACTGTAGGAAGTGCAACTTCCTGCCATTCTGAGCTCTGCGAGGAATGGTGCTAAGGTAGGCTGCTATAAAAGTAAACGAGCTCATGCGAGTTTAACTTTTATGACAGCCGTAGGAAGCGCAGCGTTCCTGACTGTATCAAGAGAGATATACATATTACGAGCTATCAGTCTCAGGGTGAGTTTTACGAAACTCTGAGACTGGCAGCGAGTGATATGTATATTGAACGCAGATGCAGCAGAAGGGGTCAGGCTTCGCCTGGGGGATTCTTCCCCCAGTGAGAACAAATTACCCGTAGGGCGACCGAAGGTCGGGGAAGCTTGACTTCCCTAATTTGTATAGGGCAGTTTGCAGAAAGTATCACTGCTGCTCTTCTGCCAGTGATGTATTGGGAGCAATTTGCGAATCTCTATCAACTGCTATTGGGAATAATGGAGCTACTGAAATATTTATATTGGGAGCAGCTGCGACCTTTATGAATATTTCAGATCAGCGACATAATGACCTTTAGCGGTTGATGTAGATGAAGCAATTACGACCTTTACATTATCTGGTTGAAGAGTGTCAGTGAACACTGATGCAAGGATGACCTATCACTCATAAAATGCAGCTAAAAGGAGTTAATGCTATATGGAAATAACTAAGTACAAAGCTGCAGAAGTAGTTCGTCACATCAAGCATGATTTAAGAGAATTACCAGATGGAAAATCCTACGGAAATGAATCAATTGACAGCTCATTATCT
Organism: Eubacterium sp.; assembly: GCA_024687845.1. The sequence continues at coordinate 1,053 of JAILEL010000359.1, read as the reverse complement.
GGTAATAATTATAGCTTGATTGACCGTGGTAAAAATGCAGCAGAAGTAAACAAATATAGAAAACAATTAGAAAAAGAAATCTTTAAATATAATCGTAAGGATTTAGTTCATGCAGTTGAAGCTGTCATACAGCTTCCTGATGATTGTCCTGAAGAGGATAAAGAAAGATTTTTTAAGGAATGTTTTAGCTATATTTGTAGCACACTTCCTATGGGAGAAAAATGTGTATTTGTGGCTGAAGTTCATAGAGACGAAAAACACTTTTCTCCTACTGGAGAGATGATATCTAAAGACCATCTTCATATTATGTATGTTCCTGCAGTTTTTGATAATAAACACGAAGGATATCAGTATAAGCTTTGCGCTGATGAATTAACAAAAAAAGCAAGGCTAAAGGCGCTGCATCCAGGTTTACAGGCTCATCTTAATAAAGAAGGTATTTCTGCAACCGTATTCAGAAAAAATGAAGGTGATGGAAAACAGATTCCTCTTACGGTAAAGCAACTGAAGGAATTAACCGCTGCAACAGGAATTAAACTTGACAAAAGCATCACTATAGAAGATTTAGCTTCCATCATAAAGCAAAATATATCTTATGAAAAACGGATAGATGTTCTTAATTCTATTATTAAGGATAAAGATAAATCTATAGAGCTGTTAAAAGATATAAATAGTAAGAATATTCACCAAGACAACAAGATTCATGAACAACTACAAATTAAAGATAAAGAAAATCAAGCTCTTAAAGAGCAGTTAATGAGTATGCAAGAAGCATACAAAAATAAAGTACAGGAATTACAGCAAAGTAAAGAATATATACATCAATTAGAACAACAGAAGCAGAACACTGTTGAAAAAGAACAAGCATCATGGGGACACAATGATTCTTGGGGTAATAAAACACAAGGATGGGGAACCCATGAAAAAGAGGAGGAAAAAACATGGTAGAGGAGACAATAAAGGTAGCACGCAAAGTTGAACATGAAGCTGAGCAGATGATGAATGAAGGAACTTCAAAAACAGAAGAAGAAAAAGTATTAGATGAAAGTAAGA
>JAILEL010000253.1 GCA_024687845.1 Eubacterium sp. | reverse complement strand
CTTTATAAAGAAGAATGTAAAAGAGTAATGAATTTATCGCAAGTATGAAAAAATATGATTTTGCAATTAGTTATGAGATTATAAAAAGAGAATATGATTCTGTTGTTCTACTAAAAAAGGAACTGGAGCACAGAGGTTACTCTGTTTGCATATTTCAGGCTAGCGCGCTTACAAAGAAAATGAAAGCGGGAGTTGTAGTTTTACATTCTTTTTATTCAGATGACAACTTCCCATTTGTCTACTATGTGTTTGGAAAGCATCAAAAAATCTTTAATCTTCGCTGGGAGGAAGTATTTATCCCAGATCTTATTCGAGACCCGGTGGATCATGCCTGTGATGTTATGCATGTTGCATGGGGTAAACAAGAATATTTGAATTTATTAAAGGCTGGAGTCTCTCAAAATAACATCGCATTAACGGGGGAGATTAGTTTAGATTTCCTGAAAAAATACTCATATTTATGCAGGAATGAATTAGCTTCTAAATACAATCTTAATCCTGAAAAGAAGTGGGTTTTGTTTATTTCCTCATTTACTTTTGGAATTGAGGATGAAAACGGAATGCTAAAATACGAGCATGCTGAAGAACTTCGTAATAAGGGTCCACTGGGAACGATTATTAATACCTGTTTAAGTAATAGACCTATACTATTAGATTGGTTTGAGAATCTTGTATCTTGCAGAAATGATATAGAATTTATCTATAGACCACATCCAGAGGAAGATGGGGATGTGCGAATTCGAACTATTGAGAATAGGAAGAGCAATTTTCATGTTATAGGCGATATGGATGTTGCCCAATGGATTGCTGTTTCTGATAAAGTATATAATTGGTGGTCAACATCCGCTATTCAGGTATATTTGCTTGGCAAGGGATTGAAGCTCCTAAGGCCATTACCGATTCCATATGGAATTGAATATGAAATGTTTTCTAAAATGGATTTTATTACGGATAAGGAGTCTTTTCTAAATGATATCGATAAAGAAGAAACCATAAGGAAAAATGACGAGTTGGAAAGCTATTATCTGATCGATGATAATTATGCGTTCAAGAGAACTGCCGATTATCTGGAAGAATTACTAAAGGATAATAAAAGACATAATGTTATTGACTATAATACTATCTTAAGGCAGTTTGGTATGGTGAGATGTCTGAGAAATCGTTTGTTTAGAAACTTTTTTGTTGATATGAGTCTGCTCTTTGAAAACAATAAGGTATTATCAAAAGTGTTTAAACTTTCATATAGGCCTGCCGAGAAGAAAAACATTTTGACAGATGAGATCAAAGATAAAGCTGAGGCTAAAGTTGACTTATTCCTTTCAGAGTTGGAAAAAGAATAAATGATATAGTTAAGGTATTATATGGTTAATAGGGATAAAATGATTGGAAAGGACAACCTTTCAATATCTGAAGCAATGCAGAAAATAGATAGTAACACATACGGTATTCTATTTCTGGTTGATCGGGATAGCAGAATAGTTGCTTGCATAACTGATGGAGACATAAGAAGATATCTTCTTTCAGCAGGTAAAATGGATGAACCTGCACTTAAAGCAGCAAATCATAATCCCAAATGTGCACGTGATCTTAATGAAGCCCAAGAAATGTACCATAGAAGGAATTATGTAGTAGTTCCGGTAGTGGATGACAATGGCTGCATTATTGATTTCTATGCAGGTGATTTGGAAATAACTGAGAAGAAGCATAGTTATCTTAAGGTTCCTGTGGTTATCAATGCAGGGGGCAGGGGAACAAGACTTGATCCATTTACAAAAGTATTACCCAAGCCGTTAATCCCGGTAGGAGAGCTCCCAATTATAGAACTGATAATGAAAGAGTATCAGTCGTATGAGTGTAACGATTTCCATATTATTGTTAACTATAAAAAGGACCTGATTAAGGCTTACTTTCATGACAATGATATTAAGTATAATATCACATGGTACGATGAAGAACGTCCACTTGGAACCGGTGGTGGGTTATCCTTGCTGCGTGGCAAGATGAAC
>JAILEL010000252.1 GCA_024687845.1 Eubacterium sp. | reverse complement strand
CAGAGCTCCCATTGTTTCCTCAAGTGGAGTATTTGGATCCATCCTGTGATGATAGAAAATGTCAACATAGTCCAGCCCCAGTCTCTTTAAGGACTGATCCAAACTGGCAATTAAATATTTTCTACTTCCCCAGTCACCATAGGGACCTGGCCACATATCATATCCAGCTTTTGTAGAAATGATAAGCTCATCCCTGTAAGAATATAATTCCTGCTTCAATATCTTTCCAAAATTTGTTTCAGCAGAGCCTGGTTCAGGTCCGTAGTTATTAGCCAGGTCAAAATGTGTAATTCCGTTATCAAAAGCAGTAAAACACATATCCTTCATGTTTTCAAAATTACCAGTATCACCAAAATTGTGCCATAGTCCCAGCGACACAGCCGGTAATTTCAAGCCACTTATTCCGCAATAATTATATTGCATTGTCTCATATCTTTTTTCATCTGCGTTAAACATATTATCCCCCTTAAATTATTCATCGTTACTATTCATCTAACTTTTTCATTCCTTCTGCTATCAAATGACATCCTACCATAAGCATTATCATAAGTGTTGCTGCAGGTATAAGCTTATATGGGTGCAGAAGTGCATTTTCAAATCCATTTGAAAGAAGTGTTCCTAGCGATCACTTTTCCACAGGCATACCAAGTCCCACAAAGCTTAGAAAAGCTTCCAGAAAAACTGCACCAGGAATACTGAGCATTATCTGGGTTATGAGTTTGCCTATAATATTCGGAACTAATTCTCTGAATATAATGTAAGCATGTCCTGCTCCCATAGTTCTTGCAGCCTGGATAAATTCCATTTCCTTAACCTTAAGCACCTGAGAACGCGCTACGAGGCTCATTTCTATCCAACCTGTAAGCATAAGCGCCAGTATGATGGTCAGGAAGCCCGGTTGAAGAACAAGCATAAGAATTGTAACTACCACAAGCGTAGGAATACTTCCTATAACATCTATCACCCTTTGCATTATGATATCAATTGTTCCTCCAAAATATCCAGATATAATACCATAATTCATTCCAATTATAAGATCAATTACTGTAGCAATAAATGCTATTATGAGTGATATCCTAAGTCCCATGAAACATCTGGAAAACATATCTCTTCCCAGGTTGTCCGTTCCAAAGAAATAGTACTCATTCTCAGCCGTATACTCTTTATACTTGTTTTGCTTCACAGTTCCTTTTGTTTTTGAAACCACTTCGCTTCCATCAAATATTCCCAGCTTCTCCAGACCTGGAATTCTGGGTGCCATATTGACCCTTTCAAGATTCTGTTCATCAAACTTACGTCCCGAAATATATGGTCCAATTATACTAAGAAGAATAAGAACTGTCACTAATATAACGCCTAAAATATAAAGCTTAAACCAATTACCACGTTGTAATCATTTGCAGCAATAGCACGTGTAAGCAGATTACCAATACCTGGTATAGAGAACATTTCCTCAATAACAAGTGATCCTGTAAGAACTCCAACAAGAAGAGTAGCTATAACGGTAATAACCGGCATAAGCGAATTCTTCAAAACGTACTTAACTATGATAGTTGAACTGCTCAGTCCCTGACATTTTGCAAATAGCACATAATCAGACTGCATTACATCGGATGCCTCTGCCTTACAGAACCTTGCCACAACTGCCATCACTATAAATCCCATCGATATAATAGGAATTACAGACGAATACATCGGACTTCGTATATCATAAAGCAGTGCGAGAAATGGTATCTTAAATCCGAAGTAATAGCTTAGAAACATAGCTATAAGATAAGACGGAACTGCAATACCGATTATCGTCAGGATATTGTATATAAAATCCACTATCTTATTCTTCATAAATGCACTAATCAGTCCCAACAGAAGTCCTGTCGCAGTTCCGAACACCATACTTAAGAGCCCTATTTTAAATGTTACAGGAACTCTTCTCTTTAGCATCGATGATATAGGAGTATTCTCCGACAGCGAATAGCTGACACCAAAGTCACCCTTACAAACATTACCTACGTATTTGATAAATCTTACCATAACAGGCTGATCCAGACTATATTTCTGATATAAAACCGCCACTTGTTCTTCACTTAATTTTTCATCATTAAACGGAGAACCCGGCATGATTTCAAGCATAAGAAACAGTACCAGAATAATAACAAGAAGCGTGACAATTGAAATCAGAAATCTTTTTAAAATATATCTTGCCATTATTTTTTCTCCTTCTTTAAATCAGTCACCACAAAACCTATTCCTGTAGGATTTGGCACATATCCATCAATCAAATCACTTATCAGATATGAACTTCCTGTAGAGAAAAGCGGGATACATCCCACGTCCTCCATGATAAGGTCTTCTGCCTCATGAAGTAGTACATTACGTTCTTCAGGAGTTGTTGCCAGTTCCTCTTCACAGCATCTTAACAGCTCATCATAATCCGGATTTGAATAACCGTATATATCACTGGATCCTGTAAGAAACAAATTATAAAATGAAGTTGGATCCGCATAATCAGCAACCCACCCTTGAAGGATAATATCATATTTTCCACTAGTATCTGCTGTAAGATATTCTTTAAATGATATAGGAACAAGCTTTATATCCAGACCCGGAAGAGCCTTCTCCATGTCTAGAGCTACAACCTCCATTGCTGGCTGACTTCCTGACGAAAAAGCAAGTGACAGCTCCAACTCGTTTATTCCCAGTTCTGATAATCCTGCCTCCCAGCACTCTTTAGCTTTTGCAAGATCCAGTGCTGTATATTCATCATAAAGCTTTTGGTCCTCTGCAAAGTCTTTTCCATCTACTTCCATATAATATCCTGCCGGATTAATTCTGGTAAGTGAAGCACATCCCGCTTTAAATACATTTTTCACAATAGCATCTCTATCTATACACTTTGAAAGAGCCATTCGAATATTCTTATTCTTAAGTGCCTCGACCTGATAATTCATAAAGAGAAAGTATATAGAAGCCGAACTGAATTCTGTCAGATCATCATCTCCTTCAGCCAGCTCTATCAGCTCTCCTCCGACAGTTGTTATATCAAACATACCAGTTTCATAACACATTACCCCCTGCTGAACATTTGATATAACCTGGTAATTAATTCCCTCCAGTTCTATAGAATCCTTGTCAAAGTAGTTTGGATTCTTTTTTAATGCACCTGAAGAGCCATTGGTTCATAGCTGTCTACCAGATAAGGTCCTGATGATAACATTGTTTCATCACTTGTCGCATAGGATCCGTTGCAGGAATTATAGAAATCCTCATTACAAGGGCAAAATGAACACATGGTGATAAGTGAATTAAAATATGGACAGCACACTTCCAGTTCAACTACAAATGTATTCTTATCCGGTGCGCTTACACCAAGTTCATCTACCGGCATTTCTCCCATATTTATGGCACCTGCATTTTTTATCTTGCAGCAATCCGTAGCAAGATATACAGAGCCACTTCCTGTCTCTGGGTCAACCAGTCTCTTAAATCCAAATACAAAATCGTCAGCAGTAAGATCTCTGCCATCACTCTACTTAAGATTTTCTCTCAAATGATATGTATATATAAGACCGTCCTTAGATATATCACAGCTTTCTGCAAGCCACGGAATCAGCTTTCTGTGTGAACTACTCGGCAATTGAATTGCCAGAGCATCTGATGTGCGGAGCTTTCGCTCCGTAGATTCAGGGTGCGTCCATGACACCAATACTGCTTTTTACACAGCTACTTTTGCTACATATGGATTTTTTAATTCATTTGGA
>JAILEL010000241.1 GCA_024687845.1 Eubacterium sp. | reverse complement strand
GTCATAGATTTCGGTGAAAATCTTCCGGGAGCTGAGAAGAAATCTAGCATCGAGCTCGACTGGAAAAAAGAGAAAGTGGATGCTGTTTTCTTTACTCATTATCACGGAGATCATATCGGAAGATTTCTGGAAATCCCTGATGATGTGGATCTTTATATGGGTGAAGTGACCTTCAAGGTCATGTTGAATATCCGCAGAGCAATCAAAGATGAAGTAGCTGTGGCAAAACTGACGGAACGATTTGAAAACGGATCCATTACTTTTGTTGAAAGAGCGGTTTCAATCCGGATAAACGATGATATAGTCGTGACGGGTTACCAGGTGGATCATTCCGCTTATGATGCGTTTATGTATCTTGTGGAAACTGACGGGACCAATATCCTTCACACAGGTGATTTCAGGGATCACGGTCACAGAGGGCATACTTTTAAGAATGGCGAAGACCATAACACCATGCTGGATGTGATCAAATACTACGTACATAAGAACGGCAGAAAAGTGGATGTTCTCATCACGGAAGGCACCATGATGGGTGAGAGAGCGGAAGAAGAAAAGATATCTGAAAAAGATCTGCTTGATTGGGCGAAAGAGTACTTCAAAGAGCATCGTTACATATTCTTAAAAGTATCATCCACAAATGTCGATACGCTTGCGAGCTTTTATCAGGCTGCTAAAGCAAACAGGATGACCATGTATGCAAACCGCTATATTTTGAAACAGTTTAGGGTGTACCGGGCAGCAGGCAGGAAATATGGTACAAATATGTATGATTTCCGGGATGCAAAGCAGATTCCGTTTATCTTTGACGGAGATGATGCAGACAATTCGGAAACGTATCAGATCCTTGATGATATGAGGAAGAACGGGTTTGTCGCCATAGTAGGTGAATATGATCATTATGAGAGATTGATGGACGAACTGGCTGATGTGAATCCGGAAATGATCTATTCCATGTGGAACGGTTATCTGGATCCGGAGAGGGATGCATACAATGAGAAACTGGCAAAGTTCTGTGAGAAGTATCATGCGTGCCAGAAGCATACCAGCGGGCACGCATTTTCGGAGTTTATTGCACAGGTGATCACAGCGGTGGATCCGCAGCAGATGATCTGGCCGATACATACGGAGAATGCGGAAGGGTTTATGAAGTTGGATATTTCGGATGAATTGAAGAGGAGGATAAAAAGATGAAATCTAAAGGAACAAGGGATGTAAGCCCTGAATTGATAAAAGAGCTTGGGAAAAATGTTTCATTTTCGCCCTTTGTTGAATTTGCCAGAAACAACACTGAACTGGCCTTATGTTTTCGTGGAAACAATAGCGAGATAGGTAAGGTTGTTATATACAGACATAATCATATGATATGGGAGTTATCTATGCTAAACGGAATGCCAAAAGTTTCTGTCAGCATGGATCATGCTCGTTTTATGCCCAATTGGATTGAATATGCAGTAAAAGGTCTTATGGATTTGGGCTTTTGCAATCCTGACAGCAATAACTGTTTCGACATGATAGAGAAGGAAAACGGATTTGCTGTAAGACACAGATCCTCCCAAAATGAATATACATATAGTGCGATTAATCTTAGTTTTTTTCCTCTAACAAGCAAGAAGCCGATTATAGACGTGGTGAAAGAATCGTATCAAATTCTTGCGAAAATGCAGGATGTGTATTTTTGCACAAATGAAGAGAGGTTTCTTGAATTAAATACGCAATCGAAAAAACATAGAGGTGAACGGCGTCCTATTAATTATATAAAGGAATACTATTTTGATACTCATTCTAACGCATCAAAAGATGATGACAATCATAATTTCTATTCTAATTTTCAAAGATGTCGTGAAAAGCATGTGCAACAGGACCTTTTTTTGCAGAACCATGTATTAGAGAACGGTATCTTTGTTTATGATCTAGAATTTAGTCAACCTAGCGGGCGTGCCGAAGTTAAAAGTAAAAATCAGCCGGATATGTTTGGAATACGTTTTGGAGAGAACGGTCAACCGGAGTCGATATGTATGATAGAGGTAAAATCAACAAAGAATGCTGTTCAAAAAAAAGAAAGTGGGCTTGAAGAGCATTTGAGCGGAATGATAGATTATTTGGATATTAAAACTAAAGACGGATATCTTATGGATGACCGAAAGGAAGAGGCTCGCAAGATACTTAACCATTATCATGATTTGAGATTATATGGGGTAAAGAGAGCATATAGTGAGGAGGAGTTTAAAAAGATAAAAAAAGAGGAAATAATATTTGTCTTTTCTGATGAAGTGCGGGATATAAACGCATATTTGCATCGCGGAATTAAAATTAGGGATTATTTAATAGGAAAGGGATTTAAGCTTAGTGATGCGGTGTGTCCCGGATTAACATCTGGTGATATTACAGTTTACAGTAGACAATTTGATGCAAAATGAAATTGATTACAATACTGTTGTCGCCGCAGTATGATAACATGATGGCAGATTTATCAAGAAGCACGATATTTTATAGTCTATTACGACTATAACTTGTAGTATTGTGCGAACTTAGAAAGAGGTAGTACTATGAAAAGTCTGTCAAATATGGTTACAAATGGAGAAAAACCATTTGAATATTTAAAATCACTGAGCGTGGTTGGTTTAAGAAGAAAATATGGTGAAAACTGGGCCGATAATATAGATCTCAGGGAAAGATGGGAATACGAAACAAATAAGATAAATGACTGTGAAATGATAGATTTCTATCTTGTATTGTGGGATCTTGTAAACTATGCCAAGTCAAACGATATTTTGCTATCCCCGGGATGCGG
>JAILEL010000222.1 GCA_024687845.1 Eubacterium sp. | reverse complement strand
TTACTTAGGTCTGGACTCTTTTCCACTTAAACTATTTAATTATGCAATTAGGCGTCACTTAGTTCTAAATGTTTTATTATTTGTTCAACCTCTTCATCTTGAGTCAGGTCATAAACCATACAAAAGCATTCATAAGCCTCTTTTATATTGCCATTATCATACGCCTCAAGTCCCGCTTTATATATAAGAGCAAGCGTTACCGAGTTAGCCTTTATAGGAATACTCTCTTCCACCAATATTTTTTGTATGGCTTCAACACTGAGATCCTTAAAACTCTTTTGTGTAGCAGCCTCCAGAAAATGTATCTCACTATATACTTGATCGGTTTTTACAAAAAGTCCACTATATTTATAACAAGCCACTGAGACTTCCGGTTTATACTTTTCCAGATAATACCAGCCCAGGTTTCTATAATAGGCTGCCATTTCTGCCCTAGTGCAGCAATAATCATACGCCTTCACCGTATACTCATATTCTTTTTCAATGTCATAGAGATATTTATAACAGGATGCCAGCTTTCCCAAAACTTCTACACTCACTGGATTATCATCTAAAGCTTTTAGCCACTCATTTACCGCATTACTATAATCTCCTTCCTCCATTAACTTATAACCATTTGAGATATGTTCCCTATATTCATGTAATGGCTTCAGCTTATAGGATTTCTCCCCGACAATATAGTATTCATATAGATAAAACTCAGCAATATGATTTAAACATACGCTATCAACACTTTCTTCCAATACATCAAACTCCTTCTCATTGTAAATGCAGATATATATTGTGATCAATCAAACATTTTTTTCTCCCTATATCAAATGAATAATGCCATCACCCTGATAGTCTGATTTTTTAATTTCTGTTAATCGCTTTGATATTTCTGGTATATACAGGCAGTTCATTTCTGACAATATCGCATCTGTTAAATATAGTAGTACCGGCACTTCTAACATGTTCAGCAATATGGGAACGCATATTTTTTGCGTATAGTTTAAATGTGGAAGCATCGAATATCGTTGTTTCTATAATATCTTTCCAATGCCACGGTATCTCAATATTCCGTTTATCCCACATGCCATTAAACTCTACTATGATGCAATCGGGATTATATTTATTCTCAATGCCGGTTAGATACTCATCATTAAAATCATCCCTGTCTTCTATATACTCAATATCTATATCTACGTCAGAAAGTTTATCCACATCATATTCAACTTCTCCTTCTTCACAAGCGATGATAAGAATTCTGCCAAATACATTAGCAGAATCATCCCTAATCAATTGTTTAATATAAGTTGTTTTCCCCGCTTCAAGAAAGCCATTTATAAAAAACACTTTAACACTCATTTTAGATAAACCACTTGAGGAACTATAACCTTCCTCATACTTTCCACTTCTATAATATCTATATCCAGATCATAAATGCCCTTAAGTAACTCTTCCTGGATAACTTCATGAGCAGGTCCTTTTGCGTACAAAGCCCCATCACCTTTAAGTGCAAGAACATCATCACAAAACCATATAACATGACTGGGATCATGCACTGAGACAATTACTGTTTTGCTCTTCGCCCCCGATTCTCGAATCATCTTCCAAAAAACCATTTGATTTTTATAGTCGAGCCCAGTAGTGGGTTCATCCAGAATCAGCACCGGTGTATCCTGTGAAAAAGCTCTTGCAAGAAAACAGAGTTGCTTTTGTCCACCACTTAGATTATGAAACGGAACATCCTTATACTTTATCATTCCAACAGCTTCAAGTTCCTTTAAACAGATATCATAGTCTTCTTGCTTTGGGCCATATAATCCACCAAGATATGGCGTACGCCCCATAAGAACCATTTCCATAACAGAAAAGGAAAATGCTATATCATGGCTCTGCGCAACATAAGATACCTTCTTTGCCATTTCTTTCTCACTGATACCTACTACTGAGCTTCCATTTACCTGAATATCACCTTTTTCAGGTTTTATATATCCCATAATACACTTAATAAGAGTTGACTTACCTGCACCATTTGGACCTATCAGCCCACATATACGTCCTGTCTCTACAGAAAAAGATAAATTATCTATAACCCTTTTATTACCATATCCACAAGAAACACCTTTTATATCTATCATGTTGCACCTCCTCTGGCAGAGTATTTTCTAATCAAATAAATCATATATGGTGCTCCAATAATTGATGATATAATACTAACCGGAATCTCTCCTGTAGATAATGTTCTCGCTAATGTATCACAGAGAACCAAAAAACCTGCTCCCATTGAAGCAGAAAGAAGAATCATATACCTGTTGTCTGAACCCACAATCATTCTGGCCGCATGAGGAATCATAAGACCTATCCATCCTATAATCCCAGATACCGAAACAGCAATCGATGTTAACATTGTCGAAAGAATCATCATGAATATCTTAAACCGTTCCACGCGAATCCCTAGTGCTCTCGCATCATCCTCTCCAACTGATAATACATTTAATTTCCAGGAATTAATTCTGTATAAGATAATTCCACATATAACTATTGGCATTATCTTAGCCACATCATTCCATGTAGATTTATATAATCCCCCCATAAGCCAGAACACCAAAACCTTCAGTTGTTCTTCATTTCCAGTATACTGTATATAAGAAACCATGGCAGAGAATACGGAGCTAACAATCATTCCGGAAAGAATAAGTGTAACAAGGCTTGCTCTGCCACGATATTTAGCTAACATATAAGTTGCCACTACTGCAATAAGACCAAAGAAAAAGGCTGACGCCTGTATTAGTTCCGGTCTTCGTAATATGACTGCAAGACCTGCACCAAATGCTGCACCTGATGAAACTCCCAAAACATATGGTTCTATCAGCGGATTATGAAAAATCCCCTGATATACAGCTCCGCTGGAGGCAAGTGCCATTCCAACGAAAACTGCTATCAGTATTCTAGTTATACGAATATTAAATATCACACTTTCTTCAAGCTGTGGTATCTCCTGCCCACTAAGTTTCTTTGCAACCAGACTGAACACATCATGAACCGAGATTGAGTAAGCACCTATACATACCGAAATTACAGCTATTAACAACATTATAAGAAAGCTCAGTATAACTATAGTCCTTTTCCATTTTGTTTTACTTATTAAACTATTATCTATTTCAGATTTAATACGTCTCATTACTTAGGTTCTTCCAACTGTCCTGTATAATGCTGAGCTTCAATCGCTTCCTTGGCTTCTTCTTCTGTCATGCCATAATCATTCATATACATCTTTATTTCTTCCTGCTCTATATCAATATCCTCAAAGAGTTCAGGATATACAAGCTTTGCCATCTTCAGAAGTGTAACAGGAGTTTCGAGTGTATCTCTCCACTCCTCATATCCAAGACAGATATAATTGTCGTTCTTTATTGCAGATACTTCCTGAACATTGCCCCAGTTAATGCCACACATTTTACCCTCTTCAACAATTGAAGGAGCTAAATATCCATCATGACCTATTATGATAAGTGACTCTGGATTATATTTAAGAAGCTGTTCTTCAGATACATTTACGAAGTCACCTTCATCTACCATATTATTAGCATTAATAATATCTGTAAGGAAATAGGACTGAACAGTATTAGGTCCCATAACATAATTTGCAGTTGCAAATATTATTACATCCTTCTTCTCATTCTCTGATAGATTTCCGGTTCTCTCTTTAATAAGATCAACCTTATCCTTAATATCCTTGATAATAGCCTCAGCCTCCGGCTCTTTATTCATAACCTTTCCTACAAGTCTGATATGCTCCCATGCAGTCTCAATATTTGGTTCATCAAAACAACTTGGAGACAGAAAACAAACAACGGGAATTCCCATATCTTCAAGCTTTGCAATACAATCATCATGAAGCTTCTGTTCTTCATCACCTGTCACCCATTCCTCAAGGAAAACGACATCAGGCTTTAATGCCGCTAACTCCTCATAATTTATTCCAGACCATGCTGAACCAATATCTTTTGCATTTGCAAACTCTGGGATTATATAATTTCTAAATGTATTCTTAGTCGCGTAATCATCGATTCCAACTATCTTATCAGCCAGTCCCATCTTCTTAAGAGCTTTTGCTGCCATAGCTTCCCACTCGATTATTACTACCCTCTCTACATCCCCCTCAATAGTCACTTCTCTTCCGACCATATCAGTTACAGTTACGCTTCTCTTTGAATCGCCCTTTGCTGCTTCAGCACCATTTACACTTCCGCATCCTGTTACAGATACCAGTAGCGTTATAAGCATACAAGCTACCAGCACGATACATAGTCCCTTTTTAATATCTTTCATTTTATATATCCTCCTTAACGCAATTCGCAACACTGTTGCATATTACAATGAGAAGGATATATTTGTCAACTGAATTAAAAAAAGCCAAGCATTTTTTATGCTCAGCTTTAAATGTATAAATACTACTATTAGGTCTGGACTCATGATTATGGTTTTTTCTCTAAAAAGGTGCACATAAGGTGCATATCATTACAATAATTCTTCGGAAACCTCTGAAACAGCCATCTTAAAAATATATGAATAACTATTTCATGATAGCCAGATGTTCTAAAACAGAACCGATATGGTCGTCCCTACTCCCGGGGCGCTATCTAATTCAATTTTTGCTTCATGAATTTCAACAATATGCTTTACAATTGCAAGTCCAAGCCCTGTTCCTCCGGTAGCCTTCGAACGACTCTTATCCACCCTATAAAACCGCTCAAATACTCTTTGTTGCTCTGATGCAGGTATTCCAATACCATTATCC